>CAUSPE010000045.1:0-9733 GCA_963533485.1 uncultured Streptococcus sp. | reverse complement strand
GGTATAACGGCTAAATGGTGACTTTATTAGATTTATTCTCAGAAAATGATCAGATAAAAAAATGGCATCAAAATCTGACAGATAAGAAAAGACAACTAATACTAGGTCTGTCAACTTCTACCAAGGCTCTTGCAATTGCAAGCAGTCTAAAAAAAGAAAATAAGATTGTGTTATTGACATCGACTTATGGAGAAGCAGAACGAATTATCAGTGATCTTCTTTCTATCTTAGGAGAGGAACTTGTCTATCCATTTTTGGTTGATGACTCTCCTATGGTAGAGTTTTTGATGTCTTCGCAAGAAAAAATCATTTCGCGGGTTGAGGCCTTGCGTTTTTTGAGTGATCCGTCTAAGAAAGGGATTTTAGTTTGTAATATCGCAGCGAGTCGGTTAATTTTACCCTCTCCGACTAGATTTAAAGAAAGTACTATAAAAATTGCAGTTGGCGAAGAATATGACCAACACGAGCTACTTCACCGGTTAAAGGAAATTGGATATCGAAAAGTTACTCAAGTACAGACACAAGGTGAGTTTAGTATTCGAGGAGACATTTTAGATATTTTTGAGATGTCTCAGTTAGAACCTTTCCGAATCGAGTTTTTTGGCGATGAAGTAGATGGTATTCGTACTTTTGAAGTCGAAACACAATTATCGAAAGAAAATCAGACAAACCTCACTATCTTTCCAGCTAGCGACATACTTTTGAGAGAAAAAGATTATCAACGAGGACAGTCAGCTTTAGAAAAGCAAATTTCAAAGACTCTATCACCAATTTTAAAATCATATTTGGAAGATATTTTGTCAAGTTTTCATCAAAAACAAGTACATTCAGATAGTCGAAAGTTTTTGTCCTTATGTTACGATAAAACATGGACTGTATTTGATTATATTGAAAAAGATACACCAGTATTCTTTGATGACTATCAAAAATTGATGAATCAGTATGAAGCCTTTGAAAGAGAATTAGCGCAATACTTTACAGAAGATTTACAGAATGGTAAATCATTTTCCGAGATGCAGTATTTTGCAGATACAGAGCAAACCTATAAAAAACAAAGTCCAGTTACCTTTTTCTCTAATCTGCAAAAGGGCTTAGGAAACCTCAAGTTTGATCACATTTATCAATTTAATCAATACCCAATGCAAGAGTTTTTCAATCAATTTTCATTTTTAAAAGAAGAAATTGAGCGATACAAAAAAATGGACTACACCATTGTTTTGCAGTCTAGCAATTCAATGGGAAGTAAAACATTGGAGGATGTTTTAGAGGAATACCAGATTAAATTGGATTCCAGAGATAAGTCAAGTATCTGTAAAGAATCTGTAAACTTGATTGAGGGTAATCTAAGACATGGTTTTCATTTTGTAGATGAAAAAATTCTCTTGATTACTGAACATGAGATTTTTCAAAAGAAATTAAAACGTCGTTTTCGAAGACAACATGCTTCAAACGCAGAGCGATTAAAAGATTATAATGAACTTGAAAAAGGGGATTATGTTGTTCACCATATCCATGGAATTGGTCAATATCTAGGAATCGAAACAATTGAAATCAAAGGTATCCACCGTGATTATGTCAGTGTACAGTATCAAAATGGTGACCAAATCTCCATCCCAGTGGAGCAGATTCAGTTACTGTCCAAATATGTTTCAAGTGATGGGAAACCTCCTAAACTCAATAAATTAAATGACGGTCATTTCAAAAAGGCCAAGCAAAAAGTTAAGAACCAGGTAGAGGATATAGCTGACGATTTAATCAAACTGTATTCTGAGCGTAGTCAGTTGAAGGGTTTTGCTTTCTCAGCTGATGATGATGAGCAACATGCTTTTGATGATGCTTTCCCTTATGTTGAAACGGATGATCAACTTCGTAGTATTGAGGAAATCAAGAGAGATATGCAGGATTCTCATCCCATGGATCGACTTTTAGTTGGGGATGTTGGTTTTGGAAAGACTGAAGTTGCAATGCGTGCAGCATTTAAGGCTGTCAATGATCACAAACAGGTTGTCGTTCTAGTTCCGACGACGGTTTTAGCGCAACAGCACTATACAAATTTTAAGGAACGATTCCAAAATTTTGCAGTTAATATTGATGTGTTGAGTCGCTTTAGAAGTAAAAAAGAGCAGGCAGAGACACTTGAAAAATTAAAGAATGGTCAAGTCGATATTTTGATTGGAACGCATCGTGTTTTGTCAAAAGATGTTGTCTTTTCAGATTTAGGTTTGATGATTATTGATGAAGAGCAACGATTTGGTGTCAAGCATAAGGAAACATTGAAAGAACTGAAGAAACAAGTGGATGTCTTAACATTGACAGCTACTCCAATACCACGTACCCTTCATATGTCTATGCTGGGAATCAGAGATTTATCTGTTATTGAAACTCCTCCAACCAATCGCTATCCTGTTCAAACCTATGTATTAGAGAAGAATGATAGTGTCATTCGTGATGCTGTCTTGCGTGAAATGGAGCGTGGAGGTCAAGTTTACTATCTTTACAATAAAGTTGACACGATTGACCAGAAGGTTTCAGAATTACAGGAGTTGATTCCAGAGGCTTCGATTGGGTATGTTCATGGACAAATGAGTGAAATTCAGTTAGAAAATACTCTACTGGATTTTATTGAAGGACAATATGATATTTTGGTGACAACTACTATTATTGAAACAGGAGTTGACATTCCGAACGCCAATACTTTATTTATTGAAAATGCAGACCATATGGGTTTGTCAACCTTGTATCAATTAAGAGGAAGAGTCGGTCGTAGTAATCGTATTGCTTATGCCTATCTCATGTATCGTCCAGAAAAATCAATCAGTGAAGTTTCTGAGAAGAGATTAGAAGCGATTAAGGGATTTACAGAATTAGGTTCAGGATTTAAGATTGCGATGCGAGATCTTTCTATTCGTGGAGCAGGAAATCTCCTAGGAAAGTCCCAATCAGGTTTCATTGATTCTGTTGGTTTTGAATTATATTCACAGTTATTAGAAGAAGCTATTGCTAAACGGAACGGTAATGGTAATAAAAGAAGCAAAGGAAATGCTGAGTTGATTTTACAAATCGACGCCTATCTTCCTGACACTTATATTTCTGACCAACGACATAAGATTGAAATTTACAAGAAAATTCGTCAAATTGACAATCGTGTCAACTATGAAGAACTACAAGAAGAATTGATGGATCGCTTTGGAGAATACCCAGATGTAGTAGCATACCTTTTAGAGATTGGCTTGGTTAAATCATATTTTGACAAGGTCTTTGTAGAACGTGTGGAAAGAAAAGAAAATAAGATTACAGTTCAATTTGAAAAAGTCACTCAACGACTGTTCTTGGCTCAAGATTATTTTAAAGCCTTATCCGCAACGAACTTAAAAGCAGCCATAGCTGAGAATAGAGGATTAATGGAAGTTGTATTTGATGTCCGAAACAAGAAGGATTATGAAATTTTAGAAGGTTTGCTGATTTTTGGAGAAAGTTTATTAGAGATAAAAGAATCAAAGGAAGCAAATCCCATTTAACATTTTTCTTCTATAAAAAGGATAAAAATGGTACAATAATAATTTGAGGTAATAAAAATGAGATTAGACAAGTATTTAAAAGTATCACGAATTATTAAGCGTCGCACAGTCGCAAAAGAAGTAGCAGATAAAGGTAGAATTAAAGTGAATGGAATTTTGGCCAAAAGTTCAACGGATTTAAAAGTTGATGACCAAATTGAAATTCGCTTTGGAAATAAGTTGTTGCTTGTTAAAGTACTAGAGATGAAAGATAGTACGAAAAAAGAAGATGCAGCAGGCATGTATGAAATTCTCAGTGAAACACGGGTAGAAGAAAATGTCTAGAAATATTGTACAGATGAATAATTCTTTTATTCAAAATGAACATCAACGTCGTCGTTACCTGATGAAGGAGAGACAAAAACGAAATCGTTTCATGGGTTGGGTCCTTATTTTGATGATTTTGTTGTTTATTTTACCAACTTATAACTTGGCCCAAAGCTATGATCAGTTACTGCAACGCCGTCAGCAATTAACAGAGTTGAAAGAGCAGTACCAAACTCTTAGTGACGAAAAGGATAAGGAATCTGCTTTTGCTGCAAAGTTAAAAGATGAAGACTATGTAGCAAAATACGCACGCGCCAAGTACTATTACTCAAAGAAACGAGAAGCAATTTATACAATTCCTGATTTGCTTCCGAGGTAATGTCATGGAAAATTTATTGGAAGTTGTTGAGCAATTTTTAAGTTTGTCAGATGAAAAATTAGAGGAATTGGCAGCTAAAAACCATTTATTACGATTACAAGAAGAAAGGGAAGAGAAGAATGCGTAAGTTCTTAGTAGTTTTATTGCTACCTGCTTTTATCATAACTTCAAGAGTAGTTAGCACAGAAAAACAGCTTCCTTACTCTTCGCAAGAAATTTATTATCTAACTGAGTCTGATTATGGATTCTACTATAAAGAAACTCTGGAATCCCCAATGGTATACGGAGAAACAGCAGTCTATGCTAATGAGGATCTTGTCAAGGAGTCTGGTAAATTGACTCCTGAAAACACCTTTAAAATCATAGAATGGCGTTTGAATAGACAAGGTGTTCCTGTTTTTAAACTAGATAATCACCAGTTTATCCTTGCAGATAAGCGTTTAGTCTATGATCAAAGTCAAGTTCAAACTCAAAATAGACAAGTATGGTTGGAACCAGGGTTTGTTATCTATAACAGCCCCTATGATGCTAAAGAAATTTCTTCATCCCTCTCTCCTTATCAACGCGTAACAGTGGATAGAACCCTCTTTGCTGAGGGACAAGAATTTCTTCATATCGATCAAGTTGGGTGGGTATCAAAAGAGTTCACCTCAGAAGAAGACAATCGCATCCAGAAGGTTCAAGAAGTTTTATCAAACAACTATCAGAATGAAAATTATTCCATTTATGTTAAACAATTGAGTACAGGTAAAGAGGCTGGGGTGAATGAAGACAGCAAACTCTATGCAGCTAGCATCTTGAAACTAGCCTACCTTTATTACGCTCAAGATAAGATAAATCAAGGGGAATATACGCTAGACAGTAGCTTCAAGTATATCCCGGAAGTAAATAGTTTCCCTGGGTCCTATAAACCAGAAGGTAGTGGTAGCTTACCTAAAAAAGAAGATAACAAAGAATACAGTCTTCAACAGTTAATTACCAAGGTAACAAAAGAGTCTGACAATGTTGCTCATAATATTTTAGGTTATTACGTGACCAATCAATCTGACGGGGCTTTTAAAGAAAAAATGTCCACTATTATGGGTGAAGATTGGGATGTGAATGATAAATTGACTTCTTCAAAAATGGCTGGAAAGGTCATGGAAGCTATTTATAATCAGAATGGTTTTGTCTTAGAGTCTCTAGGTAAGACTGATTTTGACAACCAACGAATCGCAAAAGGTGTTTCGGTTAAGGTAGCTCATAAAATTGGAGATGCCGATGAGTTTAAACATGACACTGCCATTGTTTATACGGACTCTCCTTTTGTTCTTTCTATTTTTACCAAAAATTCTGATTATGACACCATTACTAAGATAGCTAAGGATGTCTATGAGGTTCTAAAATGAGGGACCAGGATTTTTTAAATCATTTTCTCCGAAAAGAGTATTTCAAAAAACATTCGAAAGTCGTGTTAGCTTTGTCTGGCGGACTGGATTCAATGTTTTTATTCCAGCTATTGTCTACTTATCAAAATGAGTTAGAAATTGAGCTGATTTTAGCACATGTCAATCATAAGCAGAGAAGTGAGTCTGATTGGGAGGAAAATGAACTAAGGAAGTTAGCTGATGTAGCTGAACTTCCTATTTATATCACAAGCTTTTCAGGAGACTTTTCAGAAGCGCGTGCTCGAGAGTTTCGTTATGATTTTTTTAGGAAAATCATGAAAGATGTTGGAGCGACAGCCTTGGTCACTGCCCACCATGCAGATGATCAGGTTGAAACGATTTTGATGCGCTTGATTCGAGGAAGTCGGCTCTGTTATTTAACAGGAATAAAAGAAAGTCAAGTAGTTGATGGAATTGAAATCATTCGTCCCTTGTTGCATTTTCATAAAAAGGATTTTCCACCAATTGTTCATTTTGAAGATCAAACAAATCAGGAAAATACCTATTTTCGTAATCGCGTTCGGAATAGGTATTTACCAGAACTTGAAAAAGAAAATCCTCGTCTTAAATCCGCCATTTTAGATTTAGGAAGGGAAATTTCAGATTACCAAGCAACAATAACGGAACTTTCTAAACAAATTGATGTGGAAGATTTGAATGAGTTATTTTCATACTCTCAACAAACTCAAGGAATCTTGCTACAGAACTATCTTAATCAATTTCCAGACTTAAATCTGACAAAGGCTCAGTTTGCCGAAGTTCGACAGATTTTAGCAAGGAAAAGCCAGTATCGTCATTCTCTTAAAAATGGCTATGAATTGATAAAAGAGTATCAGAATTTTCGAGTTTGCAAAATCAGTCCACAGGCCGATGAAAAGGAAGCTGAACTTGTGTTACACTATCAAAATCAAGTTCGATATATGGGCTATTTATTTTCCTTTGGAATTCCTATTGAAGGGGATTTTGTTCAAAAAGTAACGGTTTCACGGGAAACATCTGTACATATTAGATGTCGAAAACCTGGCGACGTTATTACCCTAAATGGTCATCGAAAGAAACTGAGACGCTTATTTATAGATTTGAAAATCCCTATTGAAAAACGAAAAACAACCCCTATTATTGAGCAATTTGGAGAAATTGTCTCAATTTTAGGAATTGCGACCAGTGATTTGAGTAAAAACACGAAAAATGATATAATGAACACTGTGATTTATATAGAAAAAATAGATAGGTAAAAAGATGTTAGAACACGATATTAAAAAAATCCTCGTTTCACATGATGAAATTACAGAAGCAGCTAAAAAGCTAGGTGCGCAACTAACAAAAGAATATGAGGGGAAAAATCCAATTCTTATTGGAATTTTGAAAGGATCGATTCCTTTTATGGCTGAATTGGTCAAACATATTGATACGCATATCGAGATGGACTTCATGATGGTATCTAGTTACCATGGTGGAACAGCAAGTAGTGGTGTCATCAATATCAAGCAAGACGTGACTCAAGATATCAAAGGAAGACATGTTTTATTTGTAGAGGATATCATCGATACAGGTCAAACTTTGAAGAATTTGAGAGATATGTTTATTGCAAGAGAAGCAGCTTCTGTTAAAATCGCGACTTTGTTGGACAAACCAGAGGGACGTGTTGTTGAAATTGAAGCGGATTATACTTGTTTTACTATTCCAAATGAGTTTGTAGTAGGTTATGGTTTGGACTATAAAGAAAATTATCGTAACCTTCCTTATGTCGGAGTATTGAAAGAAGAAGTTTATTCAAATTAGAAAGATTTATCTTTAATGAAAAAACAAAATAATGGTTTAGTTAGAAATCCATTTCTATACTTGTTAATTATCTTCTTCCTAGTGACAGGATTCCAGTATTTTTACTCTGGAAATACTGCTGGACGAAGCGAAAAAATTAACTATACAGAACTGGTAAAAGAAATTACTGCAGACAATGTAAAAGAATTAACCTATCAGCCAAATGGTAGCATCATTGAAGTGTCTGGTGTTTATAAAAATCCTAAGACTAGTAAAGAAGAAACAGGAATTCAATTTTTCACTCCTACAGCTACAACAGTAGAAAGATTCTCAAGTACTATTCTTCCGTCTGATTCAACAGTTTCAGAATTGCAAAAACTTGCTTCTGAACATCAGGCAGAAGTAACAGTCAAACATGAGAGTTCAAGCGGTATGTGGATCAATATCCTTGTCTCTGTTGTGCCATTTGCTATTCTTTTCTTCTTCCTATTCTCTATGATGGGAAATATGGGAGGAAATAGTGGCCGAAATCCAATGAGTTTTGGACGTAGCAAGGCCAAAGCTGCAAACAAAGAAGATATCAAGGTACGATTCTCAGATGTTGCAGGTGCCGAGGAAGAAAAGCAAGAATTAGTCGAAGTTGTTGAATTCCTAAAAGATCCAAAACGATTTACAAAACTTGGTGCGCGTATTCCTGCAGGTGTTCTTTTGGAGGGACCTCCGGGAACAGGTAAGACCTTACTTGCTAAGGCAGTTGCTGGAGAAGCAGGAGTTCCATTCTTTAGTATTTCAGGTTCTGACTTTGTAGAAATGTTTGTCGGAGTTGGTGCAAGCCGTGTTCGTTCTCTTTTTGAGGATGCAAAAAAAGCAGCTCCAGCCATCATCTTTATCGATGAAATAGATGCTGTTGGTCGCCAACGTGGTGTCGGCCTCGGTGGAGGAAATGATGAACGTGAACAAACCTTGAACCAACTCTTGATTGAGATGGATGGTTTTGAGGGAAATGAAGGAATCATCGTTATCGCTGCGACGAACCGTTCAGATGTTCTAGATCCAGCTCTTCTCCGTCCAGGACGTTTTGATAGAAAAGTCTTAGTTGGTCGCCCTGATGTTAAAGGTCGTGAAGCAATCTTGAAAGTTCACGCTAAAAACAAACCTCTAGCAGACGATGTTGATTTGAAATTAGTTGCCCAACAAACCCCAGGCTTTGTGGGAGCTGACTTGGAAAATGTTCTAAATGAGGCAGCCTTGGTTGCAGCTCGTCGCAACAAGTCAGTTATTGATGCTTCAGATATTGATGAGGCAGAGGACAGAGTGATTGCTGGACCATCTAAGAAAGATAAAACAGTATCACAAAGAGAACGTGAATTGGTTGCCTACCATGAGGCTGGACATACCATTGTTGGTTTAGTCTTGTCAAATGCCCGTGTTGTTCATAAAGTTACCATTGTACCACGTGGACGTGCAGGTGGTTACATGATTGCACTTCCTAAAGAGGATCAAATGCTTCTTTCTAAAGAAGATATGAAAGAGCAATTGGCAGGTTTAATGGGTGGTCGTGTAGCTGAAGAGATTATCTTTAATGTCCAAACTACAGGAGCTTCAAATGACTTTGAACAAGCTACACAGATGGCGCGTGCAATGGTCACTGAATACGGTATGAGTGAAAAACTTGGCCCAGTTCAATACGAAGGTAATCATGCTATGTTTGGTGCACAAAGTCCTCAAAAATCAATTTCAGAACAAACAGCCTATGAGATTGATGAGGAAGTTCGTTCATTATTAAATGAGGCACGAAACAAAGCTGCTGAAATTATCCAATCAAATCGTGAAACCCACAAACTGATTGCAGAAGCATTGTTGAAATACGAAACATTGGATAGTACACAGATTAAATCTCTTTACGAAACAGGAAAAATGCCTGAAACCGTAGAAGAGGAATCCCATGCACTATCTTATGATGAAGTGAAATCAAAAATGAGTGAAGAAAAATAAATTTAGAGAGGTTTAACCTCTCTTTTTATGTTCTAATGTGATGGCTACCGAGCGGATGCATTGATAGTTGACCCTCATCGTACAGGCTTAGATGATAAGCTGTTGGATACCATCCTGACCTATGTTCCAGACAAAATGGTCTATGTATCCTGCAATGTTTCGACCTTGGCACGAGATTTGGTTAAACTAGTAAAAGTCTATGATCTCCAGTATATCCAGTCGGTCGATATGTTTCCCCACACTGCACGGACAGAAGCAGTGGTTAAGTTAGTGAAGAAAAGAAAAAATCAACTTCACTGAAAAAAGTCCTTGACAAAGGTAAAAAAGTAGGTATAATAGAAAGAGTT
>CAUSPE010000044.1:0-9785 GCA_963533485.1 uncultured Streptococcus sp. | reverse complement strand
CCATTGACACCAATCAGACCAATTCTATCCAAGTCATGGATGATAAAGGAAATATTCTTAAAAACGGTCTTGTCACCAACGGATTTGCTTAGTTTTTCAACGATAAAATCACTCATTTTTTCTCCCTCAGGTAAGCATGGATTGCTTGACGGTCGTTTTCCAACTCTCCATCGACAATGGCAAACTCAATCTCTGTTAAAATCTCTCCCAAGTCTGGTCCTGGCTGGTAACCATATTCCTTAATCAAAATTCCACCATTAATCTGGATTTCTTTCTTATCATGAATGGTCAAACTATGGTAAGTTTCTTTGATGTTTTGTGGATTGACTGCTTTTCCTTGGGCCTGACGAAGATTTTCAGCCTGTAAAAGTAAATCCAAGTCAAAGCGATAACAATCGCGCTTGCTCAGCTCTCCTTCTTCTCGAAAAGCCAAAATAGTCAGCAAATCCTGAACCTGCTTGGCAAACTGGCGTGAGGTTTTCCATGCCTTCAAAAATGGCTGTGCATCTTTAATCTCCAAAGCCCACAACAGAGCTGCCCAGGCTTGTTCGGAAGACTCAAAAGTGAAGTCAGACTCCAAATCAAACAGTCTGTTGAGCTTGTCCTGGCTCCCTGCCTTATCTGGAAGATAGTCATAAGCTCGACTCTCAATCATGGAAGAAAGACCAACTCGCCAAAAAGGTGCCAGCAAGAGCTTATCAAACTCAACGAAGGTGCGCTCCACAGAAATTTTCTCCAAGAGGGGCGTCAAGATCTTCATCGCCTCAAAAGTTTCTTGCTCAAGTTTAAAACCAAGACTGGCCTGAAAACGAAAACCACGCATTATGCGAAGAGCATCTTCATTGAAACGCTCACTAGCCACCCCAACCGCTCGCAAGACTTGGTTTTCCAAATCTTCTAAACCATGGAACAAGTCAATGATTTCGCCTGTCTCATCCAAGGCAAAGGCATTGACTGTAAAATCACGGCGCTTGAGGTCTTCTTCTAGCGAACGCACAAAGGAAACCGCACTGGGTCTGCGGTAGTCCACATAGACATCTTCGGTCCGAAAGGTGGTTACCTCATACTCCTCGTCCCCATCTAAAACTAAGACAGTTCCGTGCTCGATTCCAATATCGGCTGTTCGCGGAAAAATCTGCTTGGTCTCTTCTGGATAGGATGATGTCGCAATATCCACATCATGGATGGGACGATTGAGGAGGGCATCTCGAACAGAGCCCCCAACAAAATAGGCTTCAAAGCCTGCTTCTTTAATTTTTTCTAATACTGGTAAAGCCTTCTGAAATTCAGAAGGCATTTGCGTTAATCTCATAATAAGTGTTCTAATCCATAGACAAGCTCATGACGCTTGACAACTTCTTTGATTCCCAAATTCACCCCTGTCATGAAGGAGCTGCGATCATAGGAGTCATGACGGAGGGTCAATCCTTCTCCCTGATTGCCAAAGATGACTTCCTGATGGGCTACTAAGCCTGGCAAACGAACTGAGTGGATGCGCATGCCATCAAAGTCAGCACCACGGGCACCTGCAATCAATTCTTCCTCATCAGGCGCACCTTGTTGGATAGACTCTCGCACTTCCGCCATCAGCTCAGCCGTTTTAATGGCTGTTCCACTCGGAGCATCTTTTTTCTTGTCATGATGGAGCTCGATAATCTCCACATTTGGGAAATATTTGGCAGCCTGCGCCGCAAATTGCATAAGCAAGACAGCCCCCAAGGCAAAGTTAGGGGCAATCAAGCCACCCAAATCTTGTTCACGGGAAAATGCTTTTAGTTCTGCAATTTCTTCACTAGTGAATCCTGTTGTTCCTACGACAGGAGCAAAGCCATTTTCAAGAGCAAAGCGTGTATTTTCGTAGGCAACGGCTGGTGTAGTAAAATCCACCCAAACATCCGCTTCAAAACCAGCCATGTCAGCCTTATCATTGAAGACAGGAATTCCCTGCCATTCTGACTCAGACTCAAAAGGATTCAAAACTGCGACCAAGTCCAAGTCTGGATCAGCCAAGACCATCTGACAAGCAGCTTGGCCCATCTTCCCCTTAAAACCGGCAATAATTACTCGAATACTCATCTCTACTCCTGTCTAAGATACAAAGCCTGTAAGAACACAAAGTGAAAATAGGAGTTCTGATCAAGGAGTGTCTACTCCTTGGAAGAACTATCTTTTTCACACAGGGTTCTAGGCGTGTTCAATTATCAAGATACAAAGGACGTTAGCTGCCCATGAAAAATAGGGAATGGCGCTGACTTTCTACGAAAGGCAAGACAGGCATCTTTTTTTCAAGAGGCAGGTAGGCCGTGTTCAATTTCTAAGATACAAAACTTGTAAGAACAATTTAGACGATTGGTGTATAGCTCAAGGCGATACTACCTTCTCCAAGGTGGGTCCCAATGACACTACCAAAGGTTTCAATTGGAATCTCAGCAGTCACACCACTCTCCATCAAAAGCTGACGTAAATCCGCTGCCTTTTGAGGAGCATTGCCATGGATGACTGTTATACGGTAGTCCCCATCTTTTGTCAACTCCTTGATGATTTCCACCAAACGTTTGATTGCTTTCTTTTCTGTACGAACTTTTTCGTAAACTTCAATCACTCCTTGGTCATTAAAGTAAAGGATAGGCTTGATACTGAGGAGATTTCCTAAGATAGCTGCTCCATTTGACAAACGTCCTCCCTTAACCAGGTGGTCGAGGTCATCTACTATGATAAAGGCTGAATTATCAGCAATTTGAATCCCCAACTTCTCCTGAATCTGGGCAAAATCATCGCCTTGTTCTGCCCATTCAAAGGCACTCTCTACCATAAATCCTAGAGGGGAACTTGTGATATGGGTATCTGGAAAGGCAATGGTCAAGCCATCATACTCATCCAACATGTATTGGATGTTCTGATAAAAGCCTGAAATTCCTGACGAAAGAAAGAGTCCCAAGACATGGGTATAACCTTCATCTTTCAAGGAACTTAGAATCTCATCCAATTTGGCAATACTTGGTTGACTAGTTTTAGGTAATTCTGCAGACTGAGCCATTTTTTGATAAAATTCCTCAGCAGTCAGATTGACACCTTCGACATACTCTTCCCCATCGATATTGACAGGAATATCCAAGATAAATAGATTCTCTCTTTGCAGCGTCTTCTCCTCTAAATAGGCGGAAGAATCTGTAATGACAGCTAATTTCATGGCTAAAACTCCAAATTGATCCCTGGAAGATCCAAGGCGATTTCTGTTACTTCATACGTCAAACGGTTGAGCATGTTCAAGCATGGACGTGCCAAGGTTTCGACTTCTTCTTGGTTAAATTCGCTTGGTTCGTTGACAATACGACCTTCCACGTGGTTCACTTGGGAAATTGTTCCACTGATGACAAATTTGTCAAAGACAATCATGAAGCTCAAGATAACAACAAGCGAAGTCACTTGGTTTTCTTGGTCGTGTTGGAGTAACTGAAAGTTCACGTCTACCTTGGTTTCAGGAGCTCCATTTTCATTTTCCCATTCAAAGTTACGAGCATCAAAGTGATACTGGCTAACAAATTCTTGTTCTCGTTTAAGATTCATTTTTCTCTCCCATTGCTACAATTTACTATGCAATTGTACCACATTTTTATCATTTCATCTAGTTTTCTAGGCTTTAGTCAATTCCGATTTCATCTTTAACAACAGCAGCAATCGTATCTACATAGTAGTTGACTTCTTCTGTTGTTGGCGCTTCTGCCATGACACGCAAGAGGGGTTCTGTTCCACTTGGACGGACAAGGATACGACCGTTCCCTGCCATTTCTTCTTCCATCTTTTCGATGATCGTTTTAATGGCTGGTACTTCCATGGCTTTCTCTTTCATAGCATTTTCGACTCGGATATTAACCAGTTTTTGTGGGTAAATCGTCACTTCTGATGCTAGTTGAGACAAGCTCTTGCCTGTTTCTTTCATGATTTTAGTCAATTGGACAGCTGATAATTGACCATCACCAGTTGTGTTGTAATCCATCAAGATAACGTGACCAGACTGTTCACCACCAAGATTGTAGCCTGATTTTCTCATTTCTTCAACGACATAGCGGTCACCAACAGCAGTCACTGCCTTGTTAATGCCAGCACTCTCCAAGGCCTTATGGAAGCCAAGGTTAGACATAACCGTTGTCACAATGGTGTTTTGAGCCAACTGGCCTTTTTCAGAAAGGTATTTCCCGATGATGTACATGATTTTATCACCATCGACGATGTCGCCATTTTCATCAACAGCAATCAAACGGTCACTGTCTCCGTCAAAGGCCAGACCAATAGCTGATTGGCTTTCTTTGACCACTTCTTGAAGAGCTTCTGGATGTGTAGAACCCACATTCAAGTTGATGTTAAGACCATCTGGTGTCTCACCGATAACAGTTATTTGAGCCCCAAGGTCTGCAAAGATTTGACGAGCACTTGTAGACGCTGCACCGTTTGCTGTGTCCAAGGCCACTTTCATTCCTTCAAGAGGAGTTCCAGTTGAAACAAGGTAGCCTTCATACTTACGTAAACCTTCTGGATAGTCCACTAAGGTTCCCAAGCCTTCGGCACTTGGACGAGGAAGGGTGTCTTCTGTAGCATCTAGCAAGGCTTCGATTTCAGCTTCTTTTTCATCATCAAGTTTGAAGCCATCCCCACCAAAGAATTTAATTCCATTATCAAGGGCTGGGTTGTGACTAGCGGAAATCATGACACCTGCACTGGCTCCCTCCGTTTTAACCAAGTAAGCTACCGCTGGTGTTGCAAGAACACCGAGTTTGTAGACATGAATCCCTACAGAGAGGAGACCTGCCACTAAGGCTGATTCTAACATTTCTCCTGAGATACGTGTATCACGTCCTACAAAGACTTTAGGGGCTTCTGTTTCGTGTTGGCTAAGAACATACCCACCAAAACGTCCCAGTTTAAAGGCCAATTCTGGCGTCAGTTCTACGTTTGCTTCTCCACGGACTCCATCGGTCCCAAAATATTTACCCATTTTATTTATCATCCTTTTCTACTATTTTATTTAGTCCTGTTTAGACGAGTCTGGTTTCGTTTCTGAACTCGTTGAAGCCGAACTGCTGGTTGAAGAGCCCGTTGACGAGGTCGTTGACGAAGAACTCGAGCTAGACGATACTGTTTTGGTTGTAATTTTCATTGTAGTGTCAAATGGCATAATGACGCTTGGCAAGACATTTCCATTTTTATCAACTGCTTGTAGTGGAACAGAGGCTGAGTAGTTACCTGTTATCCGTTCACTCGTCGGCAAGATGGCAATAACTCGATCTACTCTAGAGAGAGTCTCCTCGTCACTAATAACTGTTACTTTTTCATCTGACACAGTGACTGTATCAATTTTCACACGAGAATCAATCTGGCTAGGGTCAATCTCCGGCACAACAATTACATTATCACGTTTTGCTTTTTTACCAACCTTGACTGTTATCTTTTGCGGTGTTGCAACAGCCGTCAAACCACTTGGTAAATTTTCAATGGTTAGAGGAACTTCGATGGTCCCTACACTGGCATTGGTTAAGTCAGCTTTGACCTTGAATTTCCGAGTGCTTTCCTGCATTTCGCTCGCCAAAGCAACTCTGTTTGACCCTGTCAGAAAGACGGTCACTTCAGATGTAAAGCCACTGATAAAATACTGATCGCTGTCGTACTGAATATCGATTGGGACATTAAGAACCGTATTGGTATAGGTTTCTGTCCTCACCTGTCTGGCACTGTTGCTATTCTGATAGTTTGTTGAAGTCGCATAGATAAAGAGGATGCAGGCGAAAAAGAAGGAAGAAATAATATAAAGACTATTTTTTCTCATGTTTCAATCCTCCTAGCAAACGCTCTTTCAGACCTTGTTTTTTCTCGGATGTTGGAAGCAAGATTCTTCTTAGTTCCGATTCAAACTCTTCCAAGGTCAAATCATGCTTAAAGACTCCATTATAGGTGATTGAGATTCCGCCTGTTTCCTCTGAAACCACAAAGGTAAGAGCATCTGATACTTCCGATAAACCAATTGCCGCCCTGTGACGTGTTCCAAACTCCTTGGAAATTCCTGTATTTTCAGTCAGGGGTAGGTAGGCCGAAGTTACGGCAATCCGATCTTCTCTGACAATAACGGCTCCATCGTGTAAGGGAGTATTGGGGATAAAGATATTAATCAATAACTCAGAGGAAATCTTAGCATCTAGAGGAATCCCAGTTGAGATATATTCCTGCAAGGTTCTTACTCGCTGAACCGCTACCAGAGCACCAATCTTACGAGGGCTCATGTACTCGACTGATTTGACAAAGGCACGAACCATTTGCTCTTCCGCACTAATAGGGGCATTGTAGAAGAAATCCGTAGCCCGGCCCAATCGTTCCAAACCAGTCCGAATCTCTGGTGAAAAGATAACTACCGCTGCGATAACCCCATAAGTGATGATCTGATTGATCAACCAGGAAATGGTCGTCAAACCAATCATATTGGACAGAATCTGACCTAAAATAAAGACCAGAACTCCCCGCACCAATATCATGATTTTGGTCCCTGCAATAGCTTTGGTAAAATGATATAAAATATAAGTCACAATGAGAATATCAATCAGATTGGTGACTATTGTCCAAGGGCTTGAAAACAAACTCGTCCAGTATTGCAAATTGGATAATGGTTGAAAATTCATCCCTGGCCTCCTCCCTGTCAAAACACTTTCTGTACCATTATACCATTTTTTGCCCATTTTTTCCCTATCCTACCTCATTTTAAATTAAGCAAAAATATGATAAAATAAACTGACTAGAAAAAACAAAGGAGAAATCATGTCTCAACTCTATGATATTACTATTGTAGGTGGCGGTCCTGTTGGGCTCTTTGCTGCCTTTTACGCCCACCTACGTCAAGCCAAAGTCCAAATCATCGACTCCCTTCCCCAGCTAGGTGGTCAACCAGCCATCCTCTACCCTGAAAAGCAAATCCTTGATGTGCCAGGTTTTCCAAACCTTACTGGAGAAGAATTGACCAATCGCTTGATTGAACAGCTAAACGGCTTTGAAACACCTGTTCACCTCAACGAAACTGTTCTTGAAATCGAGAAACAAGATCAAGGATTTACCATCACTACTAATAAGGGAAGCCACCTGACCAAAACAGTCATCATTGCCATGGGGGGCGGTGCCTTTAAACCACGACCACTCGAATTGGAGAACGTTGAGGACTATGAAAATATCCACTACCACGTTTCCAACATTCAGCAATACGCAGGCAAGAAAGTGACCATTCTTGGCGGAGGAGACTCAGCAGTGGACTGGGCTCTGGCTTTTGAAAAGATTGCCCCAACTACTCTCGTTCACCGCAGAGATAACTTCCGCGCCTTGGAACATAGTGTGCAAGCTCTACAAGAATCATCTGTGACCATCAAGACACCGTTCGTCCCTAGCCAACTCCTTGGAGATGGTAAAACACTCGACAAACTAGAAATCACCAAAGTCAAATCAGATGAAACCGAAACTATCGAGGTAGACCATCTCTTTGTCAACTATGGTTTCAAATCATCTGTTGGCAATCTTAAAAATTGGGGGCTGGACCTCAACCGTCACAAGATTATCGTCAATAGCAAGCAAGAGTCTAGCCAAGCAGGTATCTATGCTATCGGCGA
This sequence comes from uncultured Streptococcus sp., assembly GCA_963533485.1. Classification (GTDB taxonomy): domain Bacteria; phylum Bacillota; class Bacilli; order Lactobacillales; family Streptococcaceae; genus Streptococcus. The sequence goes on along the minus strand of CAUSPE010000044.1, from coordinate 2,148 downwards.
CTGCTGCTACTATGAAGGTAAGATTGATTTGATCGCTACAGGACTGGGTGAAGCTCCAACAGCTGTTAACAATGCCATTAACTACATTGACCCAGGACAAAAAGTGCAACCCAAACACTCGACCAGTTTATAAGAAAAGAACCACGGATCAACTGATTCGTGGTTTTATAGTTCATCTGCGATCTTGTTTATTTTTCTGAGTCTGTGGTTGACACCACTTTTGGTCAAGGGATTGCTCAGGCTATCCGCCAACTGCTGGATAGAGTAGTCTGGGTGCTGAATTCGCAACTGAGCCACCTCTTGCAAATCCACGGGTAAATTTTCCAAACCCATTCTATCTTTGATTTTACTGATATTGTTGATGGTCTTCATACTAGCAGAAACCGTTCGAGCGATATTGGCTGTTTCAGCGTTATTGGCTCGATTGAGATCGTTACGAGTTTCACGCAAAATCTTGACGCGCTCAAAATTATCACGCGCCTGCATGGCCCCAATCACGATCAAGAAATCCATGATGTCTTCTGCACGCTGGAGATAGGTAACTGCACCTTTCTTGCGCTCAATAACCTTGGCATCCAGTAAAAATTGCTGGAGGAGAGAGGCTAGTCCTTGGGCGTGGTCCAGATAAACGGAACTGATCTCCAACTGGTACTTGCCAGACTCCGGATCTCGGATGCTGCCATTTGCCAGAAAGGCCCCACATAAGTAAGCACGTCCAGCTTCTTCATCTGCTAGAATATCAGGATCAATACCTGTCTCCAAACCAAAGAAGGAATCCGCAAGCCGCAAATCAGCCAAAAGCTCCTGCACTCTCTCATCGGTATAGACCGTGTAGACACGATTCTTGCGAAGATTGCTTCTCTGATGGTGACGAATTTCTGACTTGATCTCATAAAAATGGAGAAAGGACTCATAAAGGTGCCGAGCTAACTTAGCATTTTCAGTTACAACTGACAAGGTCAAGCCTGAAGTCGAGAGACCGATACTGCCAGACATCTTGATAATGGCCGATAGTTCATGACGACTGAGATGGTGTTGACCAAGAATTTCCTCTTTTACTGCAACTGTAAAACTCATTTTCTCACCTGTATAATCCGCATCAATTCGTCTACAATCAAATCGCCATCATGGAAGGCTCCTCCATTTTCCAAACGAAGGAAGTTGGATGAAATCACACGAGGAACCTGCTTGCAAAGACCAGCAAAGTCATGCTCTACCTGAACCAAATATTCATCAAAACGGTTGGTATCCATGTATTCTCTAGGAACCTTCTCGATATTAACCAAGACCGTATCAATAAATGGCCGACCTAAGTGTCGATGGAGGACTTCCACGTGGTCACTGTCTGAAAAGTGCTCTGTTTCCCCACGCTGGGTCATGATATTGCAGACATAGGCGATCTCTGCCTTAGTCTCCAAGAGAGCCTGTCCAATCTCCTCAATGACAATATTGGGCAAAATCGATGTAAAGAGAGAACCAGGCCCCAAGACAATCATGTCACTCTCGAGAATGGTATTGACTACTCGACGGCTAGCTTGGGGTGTTTCATCATCCAAGGTATTGGTCACATAGACATGGTCAATCATGCCTGGATGATCTGCAATGTGGCTCTCACCTGCCACCTCAGAACCGTCTTTAAAGACTGCATGCAGTGTCAAAGGCTGATCGCTTGAGGGGTAGATTTTTCCTGTTGTGTGGAAAAAGAGACTTAGCAGCTGCATGGCATTGTAAGTGGACCCTTGCATTTCAGAAAGTCCTGCTATAATGATATTTCCTAGAGGATGACCCGCAAAAGTTCCAGCCTCTTCTGAAAAGCGGTACTGAAAAACCTTCTCATAAAACTTAGGCATATCCGACATGGCTACCAGAACATTGCGAAGATCTCCTGGTGGTGTCAGCTGTTGGATATTCTTTCTTAGTTCACCAGAAGATCCACCATCATCAGCTACCGTTACGATGGCTGCAATATCAACATCTTTTTCTCGCAAGCTTTTCAAAATGACGGGGATACCAGTTCCTCCACCAATTACCGTTATCTTTGGTTTTCTCATGAACGGTTTACCGTTTCCTTTCTTCTGTCTTTGTCACGATGACTTTCATTGACAGGCCAGTTTTTAGCAAGGTCCTCAGCGATTCGTTTTGCAAAGG
>CAUSPE010000043.1:0-9948 GCA_963533485.1 uncultured Streptococcus sp. | reverse complement strand
CTTCTACGAAGTTACGTGCTAGTGCATCTTGGTCACTACCATCATAATAGGCCAACTTCACACCATCCACAAAGACATTTTTTTCATCCCAGTAGTTGGGATTTTTCTTGAATTCGATAACAGATTTTGAAACAAACGATTTCATTAAGAAAGGTCCATTGTACAAAATACTAGAAGGGTCTACCTTACCAAAGTCATCCCCTTTTGATTTTAAGAAATCTGCATTGACAGGGAAGAGAATGGTTGAAGTTGTTTTAGAATTCCAGTAAGATTCTGGACGTGTCAAAGTGTACTGAACTGTTTGGTCGTCAATCGCCTTAACACCGACAGTTGAAAAGTCAGTTGTTTTACCGTTGATATAGTCATCCAAACCTGCTACAGAGTCTTGAACCAGGTACAAGGCTTCGGATTTTTTATCAGCAGCATATTTCAAACCTGTCACGAAGTCTTGAGCCGTTACAGGGGCGTATTCTTCACCCTCATAAGTATACCATTTTGCATCCTTACGCAATTTGTAAGTATAGGTCAAACCGTCCTGAGAAACAGTCCAATCCTCTGCCAATGATGGAACATAGTTACCGTATTGGTCGTTTTCCATCAATCCATCCACCAGATTGGTAACGATGTCGTTGGTTGTTGCACGGTTTTCTGCAAGATAGTTCAAACTAGATGGATCGCTCGAATAAACATAGTTATATGTTTTAGAAGCGCTACTTGAATTTCCACATGCGCTCAGTAAGATACCTGCGCTTAACACGACACTTGCAAGTGTCAGATACTTGGCCTTAGACTTTTTCATTTCCAGAACCTCCTGTTTAAAAGTTTTGTCTTATTATACAGCTTTGGTTTTATTTAGTCAAGTGATTTCTGAAGAAAAACTTAAAAAAGCATATTTTTTGCTCTTGATTTTAGAAAAAGTTCTCTTTTTTTAAGAAAAATGTAGTATAAAAACCTTTCTATTAAAGAAAGGTTAAATTCATTACTTTTATTTATAAATCTTTTTACGATATTTTCAATCGTGTACGTAGTCGGTCTGCTTGAGCTTTGCCAATTATCTTGTCCAAGAGTCGTGTCCGTAGGCTCATCAAACCATACAGACCTCCTCCAAGCCCTCCGATGAGAGCCACATAAAGGAAACTCCAGAAACGTCCACTTGGTTGGAAGACAAAACCGAGTAGCCACTGCAAGAAGCCAACTAGGATAAACATGACAAGGGTCAAGATGGTAATCAAAATAGTCCGTTTCAAGATTATCTTTCGACGAGCACCCGTTACCTGACAGATGTCTCGGTACATCAAGACATTGGGAATGATTAGCCCGATAGTTGTTGAAATCAAGGGACCGTAACTGTGGAAAATAGCAATGGTTGGCAGTTGCAAGACGATCTTAGCAATGGAACCATAGATGAAGTAAAGAACTGCCTTGCGGTTTCGGAACATAGCCTGAAGCATAGGAGACAAGACCATATACAAGCCTAAGATAGTAGACTGCAAAACTGCAAAGACAAATAAGCCCATGGCCAAACTATCTGGCTTACCGTAAAAAACTGTGTAGAGTGGTTCTCCCACCATGACGACTCCGACAGTTGCTGGCAGCAAAAATAAGAGGAGCATGGTCATACTATCTTGAACTAGGCGAGCTGCTGCTTGCAAGTCACCTTTTACATAGTTTTCCGTCAAAAGTGGCAAGCCAACACTTCCAATCGAAACCCCAACAGAGATTAAAATCATAGTAATTTTATTAGGATTGGCAGAGAAATAAGAAAACATGACAACCAAGTCTTCATTACTATAGTTGGTAAACCACTTCATACTATTGATAAAGGTCATCTGGTCTAAAATCTGGAAGAGCTGGATGGCTGATCCTGTCAGGATAAAGGGAATGGCTTCCTTGATGGTATCGACTAAGAGTCGCTTACTATTGATCTTATCCCGTGTTTCAAAAACTCTTTTGAGCAAACCTTCTTGGGCAAGGAAATAAATCAAAACTGCAAAACTCGCCACCATCCCCACAAAGGCCGCAAAGGTCGATTGGGTAACGGCTGATAAGTAGTCACCAGAACCCATCTTCATAATGAAGAAGGTTGCCATCAACATCCAGATAACACGGATCACCTGCTCGGCGATTTGACTCATAGCATAGGGTTTGAGGTTATTCATCCCTTGGAAGAAACCTCGGATGACACTCATAGACGGGAAAATCAAGACCGCCCAAGCCAAGCTCTGCATGATGGGAATCAGGTCTTTCCCCACACCTGACAAATCTGCTAACCAAGGAGAAAAGAGATACAAGACCAAAGCAAAGACTATGCCTAAGCCCGTCATAAAGCTTAGGAAACTCCGAATCAAGGCAAAGCTATGCTCTTCTTCTCGCATGGTATTGTACTTAGCCACTTGTTTGGCGACCGCAACTGGGATACCCGCTGTCGAAATCAGCAAGAACCAGGCGTAAATATTGTAGCCCATGGTAAAGAGGCCATTTGCCTTGGCAGCATAGGTTCCCATCCAGATATACCAGGGAATAATGTAGATAGCACCAAGGAGGCGACTAATAAAGTTACTAGCTGTTAGCCAAGCAGTCCCTCGCAACATCTGGGCTTGCTGGTGATTGTTTTCGTTAGACATAGCTTCCTCATTCAATTTTGATAACTAGGAAAAGTTCCTTATCTTCCATTATAAACTTTTCCTTGTTACTTGTAAAATTCGGGCTTGAAGTTTATAATAGAAAGTATGATTAAGATTGAAACCGTATTAGATATTTTAAAGAAGGATGGCCTTTTTCGCGAGATTATTGACCAAGGACATTACCACTACAACTACAGTGATGTTTTTTTTGATAACATCAGTTATGACAGCAGAAAAGTAAAAGAAGGGACTCTTTTTTTTGCAAAAGGTGCTGCCTTTAAAAAAGAATATCTACTCTCAGCTATCTCGCAGGGGTTAGGTTGGTATGTAGCTGAAATGGACTACGAGGTCGGTATTCCTGTTATTGTCGTGAACGACATTAAGAAAGCCATGAGTTTGATCGCAATGGAATTTTATGGAAATCCCCAAGAAAAACTCAAAATTCTCGCTTTCACAGGGACAAAAGGAAAGACAACAGCTGCTTACTTTGCTTACCACATCCTATCTCAACGCTACCCAACAGCTCTCTTGTCAACTATGAACACAACTCTGGATGGCGAGACCTTCTTTAAATCTTCCTTCTCAACACCCGAAAATATCGATCTCTTCGACATGATGGCTCAGGCTGTTAAGAATGGAAGAAACCATCTTGTAATGGAAGTCTCTAGCCAAGCCTATCTTGTTCATCGAGTCTATGGCCTGACCTTTGATGTAGGTGTCTTTCTTAACATCACTCCTGACCATATCGGTCCGATTGAGCATCCTAGCTTTGAAGACTACTTCTATCACAAACGTCTCTTGATGAAAAATAGCCGAGCAGTTGTCATTAATAGCGACATGGACCACTTTTCTGTATTGAAAGAACAAGTAGAAGATCAAGAACATGACTTCTATGGTAGCCAGTCAAGTAACCAAATCGAGAACTCCAAAGCCTTTAGCTTTTCAGCTACAGGTAAACTCGCTGGTGATTATGATATCCAACTCATCGGCCACTTTAATCAAGAAAATGCAGTTGCTGCAGGACTTGCCTGTCTTCGTCTAGGTGCCAGTCTTGAAGATATCAAAAAAGGGATCGCGGCAACCCGCGTCCCTGGACGTATGGAAGTTCTCACTCAGAAAAATGGAGCCAAGGTCTTCATCGACTACGCCCACAATGGTGACAGTCTGAAAAAACTGATTTCTGTGGTTGAAACCCATCAAACTGGAAAAATCGCTCTGGTTCTCGGTTCGACTGGAAACAAGGGTGAAAGTCGTCGCAAAGACTTTGGACTCCTTCTCAATCAACATCCTGAAATTCAAGTCTTTCTCACCGCTGATGATCCAAACTATGAAGATCCAATGGCCATTGCTGAAGAAATTAGCAGCTACATCAGTCATCCTGTTGAAAAGATTGCCGATCGTGAACAAGCCATCAAGGCAGCGATGGCCATCACAAATCAAGAACTCGATGCCGTGATTATTGCTGGTAAGGGAGCAGATTGTTACCAGATCGTCCAAGGAAAGAAAGAAGACTATCCTGGAGACGCAGCTATCGCAGAACGTTATCTATAAAAAAAATCAAGGGAACCATTCCCTTGATTTTTTTAGTCTTCTTTCTTAAATGAATTTTTAAGACCTTCAACGGCACCTTCTACAGCACCTTTAGCATCTTCAACTACTTCTTTTGCTTTGGCAACTGTTTTTTCTACAGCACCTTCTGCTTCAGTTTTGCTATCACCAGTAACTTTCCCAAATCCTTCTTTGATAGCACCAGTTGCTTGTTCCAATTTATTTTCAAGTGACATAGCTCTGTCTCCTTTGCTTTTAATGCGATAATCGTTATCGCTTACATTCAGTTTATGCTTATTCTTTAGTAAAGTCAAACAATCTGCTCAAAATGAAGCAATTAAAGTAAATAGAAAGTCAACCGTTCCTTGTCGAAATCAACAGCCAACTCATACTTTCCCGCTTCATTTTGAACAATATAGCCTAGAACGACTAAACTGTCCACAAAGATATCACGCCGTTTCTGCATCAGCTGGTCTTTTTTGAGAAACTTCAGTAAAAAGGTCGTCATATACTTGAGAGCATACTCAGGATTGACATCTCCTAAAATGGAATAGAGTTCCTGCTGTTTTTCTGTCAAAGGATATTGATTCTTGACCTTGTAGAAATAATTAGACAGGGTCATCTTTTCTCTTGCAAAGTCCGTACGTTCGACTAAAATGGCAGCATTGGTTTGATTGCGCAATTCTGTCTCAAAAGTCTTTTTCAGCAAAGCTTGATAGACTGGACTATCCTCTCTGACAAAAATCTCTTGGTCAAGGACCAGACTGTCTATTGATTCTAGAAAAGGGAGATTGAGAAAATAGCGTTTGTTTTCCCTTAGGATCAAGCCTGCCTTGATAAACTCTTCCATCAGTTTATCAACTGCCACATCTGGAAACTGAGCCTTGATTTCTCGGAGAATCACATCGTCATGCTGGTCCAGATAGTCCACCAAATCTATAAAAAATGGCTGTCGAGTCAAACGGGAGGGATTAAAAATCTGAATCATGAAGATTCCTTTCTTTACATTCTAAAAGAGGAGATGCTGCTAATTGACTAGGATTGGTCCCTGGCTGATTCAAAGGTACAGGAAGTTCGAGTTTCCTGTAATAGTCCCTCCAAAAATCACTAATCTCCTGCTCCCCATCCCCAAATTTCATGGGAATAGTTTTAAAAATCGGTAGGATTTCAGCGATGTACTGGGAGCAGTAAAAGCCATTCCCATCTGGATAAAACGAGCTATTATAAGGAGCACCTAGATGCTGGCAAGCCTTCTCCTTTACCAAGTCAACTTCCAGCTCTGGATAGACATAAAGATCGTAGAGATGAGTCGGTTCAAAAAATTCAGCAGGTTCTTGACAAATGACCCCTGCTTGCCCACTAGCATGGTAGATGAAACCGTCCAAAAAGATGGCTACATGACTATAGTTCCCCGTAGAAGCCTGGATAGCCTGCCCCATATCTGAAAGGTCCTTCACAAAAATCAAATCACCATTTTCTAACATCTTTCTCTCCTAGAAAAAAAGGAGCCGAAACCCCTTTAGCTATATGGAAAACACCGTTTTCTCGTGTCAATCTCCAGTCAAATAATTACCATTTAAATAATTCATTAACTATATTATAAGAATCACTCTAGCTGAAAATAATAAAGCAGACCCAAACTTCCAAAAGACAGAACTAAGTATAGGATTCCTATTTGCAATCCATACAAATGCCAAAAACTACCACTAACTAAAATAAAAATCGATGTCTCAGCAACAAGGCGATGCCATTTTTTAAAAGCATGTGGGGATTTTGGTGCCATATATCGCGCCCAAAATAAGATTAATAGAACTGCTAGAAGAAAAAACAGGAATTTTTCCAGCCAAGAAATTTGTATCACAGATACGGAGAAAAGACCAAGGATTGCCACAGCCTCAACCAAAAAGCGCAGTCCTTCAATCAATCGCATCATGCTATCACCTTCTATAAATAGTCAAATTAACAGTTCCAAATATTCCTTAAAAATTACCCATTAAAGCTTTCAGTCAACTGAGGCACCACTTGTTTCTTACGTGAAACAGCACCTGGAAGGAAAGCGTGATTATTTTCAAGTTTGAAATTGAAAGCTGCTTCCACCTTGTCCATGTTTGATCCAAGAGCCAGAATTTCAGAGTTTGAGTTGACGATGTCTGTAATCATCAAGACAAAATCTGAGTAGCTGTTTGCTGCATTAGCCGCTTGCATTGCTGCTTCGATTTCAGCTTGACGTTCCAAGACTTCAGCAATATCAACTGTATTGACTTGGGCAACACGAACCTTATTTCCGTTGAGTTCAAAAGTCTTAGCATCGATGTCAATCAATTCTTCAGCAGATTTGCTAGCCAAGTTAGTACCAGCTTTCAGCATAGCAAGACCGTACTCTTCCAAGTTGACTCCAGCCAAGTCAGCCAATTCAGGAGCGATAACTTTATCTGATGGGTGTGTTGTTGGTGATTTCAAAAGAAGGGTATCTGAAATCAAACCTGAAAGCATCAAACCTGCGATTTCTTTAGGAACTGCTACACCATGTTCTTTGAACATGCGGTAAACGATAGATGAAGCTGATCCAACTGGTTCCAAACGCATGTAAAGTGGGCTTGCAGTTTCAAAGTTAGCTACACGGTGGTGGTCTACAACACCATAAACTTCTACTTCAGCGATATCTGATACAGATTGTTGGAATTCATTGTGGTCAGTCAAGATAACTTGCTCTGCACCTTCTGCTTTAGCAGATGTAATGACGCGTGGTGCTTCTACACCAAAATAGTTCAAAACGAAAGCTGTTTCTTCATTAGGAGTTCCAAGTGCTACTGCTTCTGTGTCCAATCCATAAGCCTCTTTTGCAAGGTAAGCAAAGGCTACAGATGACCCGATGGCATCTGAGTCTGGATTTTGGTGACCAAATACTAGAATCTTAGACATGATAATACCTCTTTAAATTTATTCATCTTATTTTAGCATTTTTTTTCTCTTTTGACAAAAGTAAGAGGAGCCAAAGGACTCCTCATTAGACATCAATATCGTTAACTAGATTCTTCTCTTGATTTTCGAATAAAAATCGTTCTTTCTGTGGTCTTTTCTTTCGTTTGAGGAGAGCCTCGGCAGACATGGCTTCTTCCTTACTGGCAAACCCCTCTACATAGATGAGTTTGACTGGCAAGCGAGCTCGGGTATACTTGGCTCCCTTACCACTATTATGAACGGCAAGGCGCCTCTTCACATCTGTTGTATAGCCAGTATAGTAAGAACCGTCGCGACACTCCACCACATACATATAGGCCTTATGATCCATAGTAAATCTCTTGAATTTCTGGTGTATAAGAACCATCATCATTGTGAACGATGAGAGGTGGTAAGACCTTGAAGCCACTGGTCGATCCATCCTTGATGGCTTCGATTAAGAGCATATTGGCCTCCTTCTCACGTTTCGGATAGACAAATTGCAGACGCTTGGGTGCCAAATTGTGGCGTTGAAGCATGTCTAAGATATCCAAGAGCCGATCTGGACGATGGACCATGGCCAAACGGCCATTAGACTTGAGAATACTCTGAGCACTTCGGCAGATCTCTTCTAGATTAGTCGTAATTTCGTGTCTGGCCAGAAGGTAGTGTTCACTCTCGTTCAGATTGGAATGCGGATCCACCTTAAAATAAGGCGGATTACACAAGATCATATCCACCTTACTTCCCTGAATGTGGACAGGCATATTTTTCAAATCATCACAGATGACCTGCATCTGCTCTTCCAAGCCATTCAACTGAACCGAACGCTCTGCCATATCCGCCAAGCGCTCCTGAATCTCTACAGATATTATCCGCGCCTGAGTACGTGAACTAGCAAAAAGTCCAACTGCACCATTTCCAGCACAAAAGTCCACAATTAACCCCCGTTTAGGGAAGCGAGGAAAGCGTGATAAAAGAACACTATCCACCGAATAGCTAAACACCTCTCTATTTTGAATGATCTTGATATCTGTCGAAAAGAGCTGGTTGATTCGCTCTCCTGGTTTTAATAATTGTTCTTCTTTCATACTTTTATTATAACAAACGATATTAATATTACAAATGATTTAGATAATCGTACTTATGGCTTCTTCTTTAAATGTTCTAATGCTTCACGCGTCCAAACAGGCATCATTCGGGCAAGAGGAGCAAAACCGTGCTTGATACGATCATTTGAAAAACGTCTCCGTCTTGGCAATTGATGTTTTTCTTCCTCCAAGGTACGTATGGAAAGACTGGCCTTCCCAGTGTATTCGTCAAAATCCACCACCTGAACTTGGACTTCATCACCAATTTTTAAAATGTCATAGATATTTTCAATAAATCCCGTCCGAATCTCCGAGATGTGAATCAGCCCTGTCACCCCTGTCTCTAACTCGACAAAGGCACCATAGGGCTGAATTCCTGTAATACGCCCAGTTAGCTTATCACCAATTTTCATTCTAGTCCTCAATTTCAATCGTTTCAATTACTACATCTTCAACCGGTTTGTCCATTGCACCAGTCTCAACAGCTGCAATGGCATCCAAGACCGCAAATGATTCTGCATCTACCAATTGCCCAAAAACAGTATGGCGGCGGTCAAGGTGAGGAGTTCCACCTTGTTCTGCATAAATCTCAGCAATTGGTTCAGGCCAGCCACCACGCGCAATCTCTTTCTTAGAATATGGCAAATGTTGGTTTTGCACGATAAAGAACTGGCTACCATTGGTATTTGGACCCGCATTGGCCATAGAAAGGGCACCACGGATATTATAAAGTTCTTCAGAAAATTCATCTTCAAAAGAGTCACCGTAGATTGATTCTCCCCCCATACCAGTACCAGTTGGATCTCCACCTTGGATCATAAAGTCCTTGATAATGCGATGGAAAATCACACCATCATAGTAACCGTCTTTTGACAGAGCAACAAAGTTGGCTACTGTTTTGGGAGCATGTTCAGGGAAGAGCTTGATACGCAAGTCTCCGTGATTTGTCTTAATGGTCGCAAGCGGACCTTCTACTGTTTCAATGTCTACTTGTGGGAAATGCAATTCTTTTTCTACCATACCAAATCCTTCTAAGGCATCAAAAATGCCATCTTCTTCTACTGTTTTTGTAATATAATTTGCTTTTTCTTTGATTTTTTCATGGGAAACTCCCATGGCAATACTGATTCCAGCATAATCAAAGAGTTCCAAGTCATTGAGCCCATCCCCAAAGACCATAACATTCTCTGGTTTCAAGCCTAAGTGCTCTACCACCTTGGCTACACCAGTGGCTTTTGAACCTGAAATCGGCACGATATCTGATGAATGTTCATGCCAACGCACCATTCGAAGTTTACCTGAGAGACTATCCGGTAGGTGCAAATCAGCCCCTTTATCCTCAAAGGTCCACATCTGGTAAATGTCTGCTTTTTCATGAAAATCTGGATCCACATCCAAGTTTGGATAAATCGGATCAATAGCTTCACTGATCAGTTCTGTTCGCGTGGAGAGTTTGGCGTCATGACTACCAACCAGGCCGTATTCAATTCCCTCTTCCTTCGTCCAAGAGATATACTCCTCAACATCTGACTTGTCAATCTGATGTTGATAAATGACCTGGTCTTTTTTATCTTCGATATAAGCCCCGTTTAGAGTTACAAAGAAGTCCGGCTTGAGTTCACGAATCTCTGGAACAACACCAAAAATACCACGCCCAGAGGCAATTCCTGTTAAAATTCCTTTTTTACGTAACTGTTTAAAGACAGTGGGAATTGTAGCTGGAATAAAACCTGTCTTTGACGTAC
>CAUSPE010000042.1:0-10321 GCA_963533485.1 uncultured Streptococcus sp. | reverse complement strand
ATGCCTACCAAGCCCTTCTTGACGGACGTGGAGATGCCTTCTCTACTGACAATACGGAAGTCCTAGCGTGGGCTCTCGAAAATAAAGGATTTGAAGTCGGAATTTCTTCCCTCGGTGACCCAGATACCATCGCACCAGCAGTTCAAAAGGGGAATCAAGAACTTCTTGACTACATCAACCAAGAAATTGAAAAACTTGGTAAAGAAAACTTCTTCCACAAGGCTTATGAAAAAACACTTCACCCAACCTACGGTGACGCTGCTAAAGCAGATGATCTAGTTGTTGAAGGTGGAAAAGTCGACTAATACTTTCCAAAAATAAAAAATCAGGTAATCCTAGTGACTACCTGATTTTCTATGTTTTAGGCATTTTGCCAATTTTCTTGGTCTTCTTTAAAGCGTTTTAGGAGGTCGAGTCCTTCTGGCGTAATGTAACCTTCTTCTTGGGCTAGGTGAATGAGCTCGCTATAGTTAGATAGTGTCACCAATTTGACACTAGCATCCGAAAAGTTCTTATCTGCTTTTGGTAGTTGATAACTAAAAATCGCTACAACTCCGAGCACATCTGCTCCTTCGCGTTTAGCAGCTGCTACGGCTTCAAGAACAGATCCACCCGTTGAAATGAGGTCTTCAACCACTACCATCTTTTGACCTTGTGCTACGCGACCTTCGATTTGGTTACCAGCTCCGTGGTCTTTTGGTTTGCTGCGGATGTAGGCAAAAGGCAAGTTCATCTTGTCAGCGATGATAGCTCCGTGTGGAATTCCTGCTGTCGCAGTTCCTGCAATCACTTCTACTTCTGGAAATTCTGCTTTAATAGCTTCCACAAAACCATTTTCAATCAAGCTACGAGTTTCTGGATAGGCAAGCGTCACACGGTTGTCAGTATAAATCGGCGATTTGATACCAGATGCCCAAGTGAAAGGCTCCTCTGGTTTGAGGTAAACGGCTTGGATTTTCAAGAGGTGGCTAGCGATATCTTTAGCAAGTGTCATAGTATTCTCCTTTTGTTTTTATAATCTATTTCTTTAATTTCAGTCTTGGTTCCATTCATCCTTGATAGCATGATAAGCTGCAACAGGATCCTCAGCTTGGGTAATGGGACGTCCTACTACGATATAGTCACTACCGATTTGATAAGCATCCGCTGGCGTCATGACGCGTTTTTGGTCTCCAACCGCAGCTCCCGCCGGACGAATTCCCGGTGTCAGACAGATAAAATCTGGATTGGTGGCTTCTTTGATGAGTTGCACTTCCTGAGCCGAGCAAACGACACCGTCCAAGCCCGCTTCAGCTGTCTTCTTAGCATAGTGAATCACAGACTCTTGCAGACTGGTTTGGATATTTTGAAAATCCTGCATTTGGCTTTCCGACGTTGATGTAAGCTGGGTCACAGCGATCAATTTGGCTTGTGTCCCCAGACCTTCACGCGCCGCCTTCATCATCTCTACACCACCAGCAGCATGAACATTGGTCATGTCTACACCAAGCTGAGATAAGACCTTCATAGCCGATTTAACTGTATTTGGAATGTCATGTAGCTTGAGGTCCAAAAAGACACTATGCCCCAGTGACTTCACATAACGGACAACTTCTGGACCTTCCGCATAATAAAGCTCCATCCCTACTTTTAGATAAAGACTTTCTTCTGCCGGGAAAAGAGATAAAAATTCCTTGACCGCCTCAAAACTAGGAAAATCAAGAGCAATAACTGGACGATGTTCACGCATACCTTTCTCCTTTTACCTTAGCTAGCAAGAGAGTATGGTCAAAAATAAACCACGAAAAAAGGAACCTGCCAACAGCAAGGTTCCACGAAAAATGGGTAGTCTCCACCCTTTCACCGTCTAACCTTAGCTGCCTCTCTGGACTGCTTTAAAGGTTTTTTTCTATTCTATTATTTATAGTAGGACTTGTCAAGCAAAAACTCGAAACTGGACTTCTATACCATTCAAAATCAAGAGGAAAAGTTAGTCTAACGACTCTGTGATTGCTGATTCGTTTGGCTTTGATTTCCTTGTTCTTCTTGTTTTTTCTTTTCTTCTTCCTGTTTTTTCTTCTCAGCTTCCTGGGCCTCTTTTTTGGCTTTTTCCTCAGCTTCTTCTATCAGTTTATCCGCTATCGTATAGCTGTATACTCCAGCTTCCATATCGACTACACTTGGTTCTGATAATTGTGGCTTGATTTTGCTGTAATAAGGCAATTTCTTGCTCAATTCTGATAGGGGAACCAAAATCTCATCTGTATCCAGCATGGTAATTTTTAAAAGATCTGCTGTTGCCTTGCTCGGCGCTAATTCGATTTTCTGGATTTGGCTCTTGATATCCTCACTGATGGTAGACAATCCTTTGATCAGTTCTTTCACCTGCTGCTCATCGTTAAAGGTAACTGTCAGATAAGTCTCAGGCAAGTTCAAAAGGTTGACAGGGCTTGAGTCAATTGTTCCACTAGACAGGATAGGATAGTGGTCTTCACCTGTCACATAGTAGCCCACAATCTCAAACTCTTTGACTTCAATCGTAAAGTTTGTCGGAAATTTGTAGTCAATCGTTGCTGACTCTATCCAGTGATTCGACTTGATCTTCTCAGCGTGCTTCTCCTTGTTCAACAACAAAGACAAGGTATAGTCACTATCCTGAATGCCAGAAACCTGTTTAATGTCATCCGCTTGGGTCTGGACGTTTCCCTTAACCTCGATATTTTTGATGGTCGAAAGTGGAGTCAATAGATAGACTGAAAGAAGGAGGACCAGGACACTGGGTACCAAGATACTCACAGCTCGCCAAATATGGACAGGCGCAATTTTAGGCTTGGCTGGTTTTTCTGGTCTTTCTTTTTTCTTCTTCTCTTTTTCCTCTTTGACTTTATGAGCATCCTTTTGAGATTTTTCTTCTTTTTCGGATGGTTCCTTGCTTGGACTTGAGGCTTCCTCATCTGACTCACTTGATGATTTCTTGGATTCCTCCAATAGTTTTGAGTTGGCTTCCTTACGAGCTTGTTTTTCCTTTTCCTTCTCTTCAGCTAGGGCAGCTGCTTCCTCAGCCTTCTTCTTCAGGTATTCCTGGTTTCGTTTCTGCCATTCAGACAATTCTTGCTTCTGGTTTGATTCTTTTTTCTTATCCTTTGACATTGATATTCCTTATGCTAGGTCTTTTCTTAGTAGATCGTAAAAATCTGCAAGAGATTTCAATTCAGTCGAAGCTTTCATGCTAGCTTGGTACTGATCCTTGTGACTAAGCAAGTGACTCAGTTTCTCCTCCAAGCTTTCCAAGGTCAAGTCACTTTCTTGAAGTTCTTCTGCGTAGCCTTTCTTAACAAAATAAGCTGCATTTTCAATCTGGTCTCCTCGACTTGCTTCACGACCCAATGGTACGATGAGATGGAGTTTCGCCATAGCCAAGAGCTCAAAAATCGTATTGGCACCACCACGCGTCACTACTACATCTGCCATTTCCATCAAGGGTTGATAGAGGTCCGTCACATAGTCGATACGGAAGAGATTTTGGCTCAACTCATTGAGGTTTGAATCTCCTGTCAGATTGATGATATTGTAACGCTCTGTCAGTTCTTTCTGATGGTCTGTTACCAGTTGGTTAAATACACGGGCTCCTGCTGAACCACCGACGAAAAGGAGCGTCGGTAATTTGGGATTAAAGTGGGTTTGGATATCCACCAACTCGTCTGGTTCTGGCGTCTCTTGGCCTGAAACCTTGGTCACTGCCCCCACATGCTCGACTTTTGCAAGACTAGCAGGCTGCTCAAAGGTTGAATACATCTTAGTTGCGAATTTATAGGCAATTTTATTGGCCAAGCCCATAGACAGGTCCGATTCGTGAATAAAGACAGGCACTCCTGACACTCGCGCTGCGATAACCGGCGGTACAGAAACAAATCCCCCCTTTGAAAAAAGAGCCTGTGGACGCAGTCGTAACATGATAAAGAGGGATTGGACAATTCCCCAACCAACTTTAAACACGTCCAGCATATTTTGCCAAGAGAAATAGCGACGCAACTTCCCAGTCGCAATAGAGTGGAAGGTCACATTCAAACCTGACTTGAGGATTTCTTGGTGTTCGATTCCGTGTTTATCACCAATATAGTGAACTTCCCAGCCGTCTTCGATGAACTTGGGCATTAACAAAAGGTTGAGGGTAACATGTCCAACCGTCCCCCCACCTGTAAAGACAATTTTTTTCATATTATTCCTTTAACTCCGCTACTGTGTCGATGAAAAGATCTCCACGTACTTCAAAGTTAGCATACATATCCCAGCTAGCATTGGCAGGACTGAGAAGAACCACATCTCCTTGAGTCGCAAGCTCATAAGCCTTGCGGGTCGCATCTGCAATATCTGTCGCATCCACATAAGCCACACCAGCCTTATCTGCTGCCCGTTTGACACGTTCTGCAGACTGACCGAGGATAACCATCTTCTTAAGTCCAGTAATGTCTGGTACCAATTCGTCAAACTCATTGCCTCGGTCCAAACCACCTGCAATTAAAATGACCTTGCTGTTGTCAAATCCTGACAAGGCTTTTTGAGTAGCCAAGATATTGGTTGACTTGCTATCGTTATAGAATTTGACACCCTGAATTTCATCCACAAATTGGAGACGGTGTTTGACACCACCAAAGGCTGAAAGAGTTTCCTTGATGGTTTGGTTATCCACACCACGGAGCTTGGCTACAGCAATGGTCGCAAGGGCATTTTCTACATTGTGGCTACCTGGAACACCGATTTCACTAGCTGCCATGACCACTTCGCCACGGAAATATAGTTGACCATCTTCCAGATAAGCTCCATCAACCTTTTCCTGTGTTGAAAATGGCACAACAGTAGCTTGTGTTTTGGTAGCCAATTCTTTTGCCAAATCTTGGTTAAAGTTCAATACAAGGAAATCATCCGCTGTCATCTTGTTCTGGATATTCCACTTAGCTGCCACATACTCCTCAAAAGAACCATGGTAGTCGATATGAGTGGGCATGAGGTTGGTAATAACCGCAATCTCAGGATGGAATTCTTGGACACCCATCAGTTGAAAAGAAGAAAGTTCCATGACGAGCGTGTCCTTGGCTATCGCAGTTTGAGCCACTTGACTAGCAGGATAGCCGATGTTCCCTGACAAGAGACCGCGTTGACCAGCAGCAGTTAAAACTTCCCCAATCATCGTCGTTGTGGTTGTTTTCCCATTTGAACCAGTGATACCGATAATTGGCGCTTCTGAGATTAAATAAGCCAATTCCACCTCAGTCAGGACTGGAATCCCCTTTGCCAATGCCTTTTCAATCATGGGATTGCTATACGGGATACCTGGATTTTTCACCATCAGAGCGAAATCTTCATCCAAGAGCTCCAAAGGATGCCCACCAGTGACAACCTTGATCCCCTCTTCCAGCAAGCTTTGCGCAGCTGGATTTTCCTCAAAAGGCTTGCCGTCATTTACTGTCACAATAGCTCCTAGCTTGTCCAACAAACGGGCCGCAGACTCACCAGACTTAGCCAAACCTAAAACAAGAACTTTCTTATTTTTAAATTGATCGATTACTTTCATGTCTCAAACTCCATTTCTACTCCTACTATTTTACCATTTTTATGGAAATAATACTAAACGAAAATGCTCTAGTCCTCATTCTAGCATAGAAAAAGAGAGCCCTAGCTCTCTTTCTATTTATCTTCTTCTGCTCTTTTTTACAGACATGAGCGTAATGTCTCTCAAGCTAAAGTAGGCTAGAGCCAACATGGCGATTGTGACAAAGAATTCTGTCGGTAATTGGAAGATTTGCAAGATGGACAACATCAGCAAAATCAAGAGTGCAACAACTACAAAGACCAAGATAACGATGTTGACTGTTCCTTTGATACTTTGAGGTGTCGCAAATACATAGAGTAGTAATAAGAGTATCCCTATGATTAAATAGACCATCTTTATCTCTTTCTAGCTCTTATTCAGCTGATTTTTTCTTCTTGTTAGCTTTCTCACGCTCTGCCTTGTTGAGGATTTGCTTACGCAAACGGATAGACTCAGGCGTTACTTCCATGTACTCATCGTCGTTCAAGAACTCAAGAGACTCTTCAAGGGTCAAGATACGAGGTGTCTTGATAACCGCTGTTTGGTCCTTGGTTGCAGAACGAACGTTGGTCATTTGTTTGGCCTTAGTGATGTTAACTGTCAAATCGTTTTCACGAGAGTTTTCACCGATAATCATTCCTTCGTAAACCTCAGTACCTGGGTTGACAAAGATTGTACCACGTTCTTCGATAGACATGATTGAGTATGTTGTTGCCTTACCAGCATCGATGGAAACAAGGGCACCACGGTGACGTCCACCAATTTCCCCTGGAATCAATGGCAAGTATTGGTCGAAGGTATGGTTCATGATACCGTAACCACGAGTCATTGACAAGAACTCAGTTGAGTATCCGATCAAACCACGCGCTGGAACAAGGAAGACCAAACGAGTTTGACCATTACCAGTTGAAATCATATCCAACATTTCACCCTTACGTTCAGAAAGGCTTTGGATAACAGATCCTTGGTATTCTTCTGGAGTATCGATTTGCACACGTTCAAATGGTTCACATTTAACACCATCAATCTCTTTTACGATAACCTCTGGACGAGATACTTGAAGTTCATAACCCTCACGGCGCATGGTTTCGATCAGGATTGACAAGTGCAATTCTCCACGTCCTGAAACTGTCCATTTATCTGGTGAATCCGTTGGGTCAACACGAAGGGAAACGTCTGTTTGCAATTCTGCCTGCAAGCGTTCTTCCACCTTACGAGAAGTTACCCATTTACCTTCTTTACCAGCAAATGGTGAGTTGTTGACCAAGAAAGTCATTTGAAGAGTTGGCTCATCGATGTGTAGGATTGGAAGAGGTTCAATGGCGTCTGTCGGAGTGATGGTTTCACCGACAAAGATGTCTTCCATACCGGAAACGGCAATCAAGTCACCAGCTTTGGCTTCTTGGATTTCACGACGTTCCAAACCAAAGAAACCGAAGAGTTTTGTAACACGGAAGTTCTTCGTTGTACCATCTAGTTTAGAAAGGGTAACTTGGTCCCCAACCTTAACAGTACCACGGAAGACACGACCGATACCGATACGTCCAACGAAGTCATTGTAGTCCAAAAGTGACACTTGGAATTGCAAAGGCTCATCTGAGTTGTCTACTGGAGCTGGGATGTGGTCGATAATGGTGTCAAAGATTGGTGCCATCGTAGCTTCTTGGTCAGCTGGATCATCTGACAATGAAGATGTTCCGTTGATAGCTGAAGCATACACCACTGGGAAATCAAGCTGGTCATCATCTGCACCAAGCTCGATGAAAAGTTCCAAGACTTCGTCCACTACTTCTGCTGGACGAGCTGATGGTTTATCGATTTTGTTAACAACCACGATTGGGACAAGGTCTTGTTCCAAGGCTTTTTTCAATACGAAACGAGTTTGTGGCATGGTTCCTTCGTAGGCATCCACGACCAAGACAACACCGTCAACCATTTTCATGATACGCTCAACTTCTCCACCGAAGTCCGCGTGTCCTGGTGTATCCATGATATTGATACGAGTTCCGTTGTAGGCAACGGCAGTGTTTTTCGCAAGGATGGTTATTCCACGCTCTTTCTCGATATCGTTTGAGTCCATAGCGCGCTCTGCCAATTCAGTACGTGCATCAAGCGTTTCTGATTGTTTCAATAATTCGTCAACGAGGGTTGTTTTACCGTGGTCAACGTGGGCGATAATCGCAATGTTACGGATATCTTCTCTTAATTTTGTCATGATTTCCTCTAATATTTAAATTTTTATTTCTAACTGAACAATTATACCACAGTCTCATTCAAAAATCACAGTTCAGCTAAGTGTAAATGTTTTCACTCTGCTTTTCTAGTCAAGGCAACTCTTTTCAAAGTCAGAGACTTATGATAAGATAAGCTGGTATGCGTTTAGATAGATTATTAGCCCAAGAAAAGGTCAGTCGCAAGGCTATGAAACAGGCTTTATTAAAAAAAGAAATCCTAGTAGATGATTGTCCAGCCAGCTCACTCGCTCAAAATGTCGACACTGGATTACAGAAATTAGTCTTTCAAGGACGACAAATCCAAGGCTACGAGCACAACTACCTCATGCTTCATAAGCCAAACGGAGTCGTTACAGCTAGCAAGGATAAGAAACTGCCAACCGTCATGGACCTCCTTCCACCTGACATCCAGTCTGACCAGCTCTATGCTATCGGCAGACTAGACCGCGATACGACGGGACTGCTCCTTTTGACAGACAATGGACCTCTTGGTTTTCAAATCCTCCATCCTCAATATCATGTGGATAAAACTTACCAAGTTAAAGTTAATGGACCTCTCTCATCCGACCATATCCAACAGTTCAAAGATGGCATTGTCTTTTTAGATGGAACACTCTGCAAACCTGCCAAACTTGATATTTTAGATTCCAGCCCAACAGAGAGCCATGCCTCTATTACCATCTCAGAAGGAAAATTTCATCAGGTTAAAAAAATGTTCCTCTCAGTTGGTGTCAAGGTGACTGCCCTAAAACGCACCCATTTTGGACCTTGGAACTTGGATGATAATCTTCAAGAAGGAGACTATCGTCCCCTAAACTCAGAAGAGTTGGCAAGCATTCGTGACTTTCTCAGAAAAAGTGGTTAAAAAATGAGCTCAGAAACATCTAAGCTCGTTTTCTTATTTCTCAACTTTGACCTTACCAATCCAAGAATCCAATCCATAAGAAAGGATATAAATCTCAGAGAAACCTTGTTTTTTCAGATAGAGAGCTGCATTGGTCACTCGTTGTCCGCGTTGGTTTTCATAGAGAAGGACAGGTCTATCCTTACGAAGGGCTGCAAGGCTTGACTTCAACTGATTTGAAGGAATATTGCGAGCTCCGAGGATATGTTTTCTGTGAAATTCTGATGGTTCACGGACATCAATCAACTGTCCTTTCCGAATCAAGGCTTCAAACTCTGCATTGTCTACAATCTTAGCCGCACGACGAATACGAAGGTAGTTATACCCCATCCATGCTGCCATCGCTAGTACGATTCCCCACAAAATCCAAATTGTCATAAGTTCTTATCTCCATTTTTCTCTAAGTAGTCTAATTCTATCTTGTGCTCTCTACGAAGAACAGCTTCTGCCTCTAGATAGTCTAGCTTGTCCATCAGACCTGCATCATAGATCCGACAGAGTTCGAGCTTCATCAGTTCAATATCATACAAGCGCTTCCCCACATAGACAATAATGCCAAACTGTTTGAGAAATTGCTGCACATCATAGAATGTTTTCATAGCTTCCATTTTAGCAGATTCTAGACTTTTTTTCAATACTGGACCGGCTCTTTCCCCCTATTTTCTTCGTCTTCATTGCCCATTCTTCTGCAAGTATGGTACAATAAAAACATGAGAATTCAACAACTACACTATATTATCAAAATTGTCGAAACTGGCTCTATGAATGAGGCGGCCAAGCAACTCTTTATCACCCAACCCAGTCTTTCAAATGCCGTTCGAGACTTGGAAAATGAAATGGGCATTGAAATCTTTATCCGCAATCCCAAGGGCATTACCTTAACCCGTGATGGGATGGAGTTTCTCTCCTATGCCCGTCAGGTTGTCGAGCAAACTCAGCTTCTGGAAGAACGCTATAAAAATCCTGTCGCCCACCGCGAACTTTTCAGCGTTTCCTCTCAGCACTATGCCTTTGTAGTCAATGCCTTTGTCTCTCTGCTCAAGAAAAGTGATATGGAGAAATACGAGCTCTTCCTTCGTGAAACTCGGACTTGGGAGATTATCGATGACGTCAAGAACTTCCGTAGCGAGGTCGGTGTCCTCTTTTTAAACAGCTACAACCGCGATGTTTTAACGAAAATGCTGGATGATAACCACCTGCTAGCGCACCACCTCTTTACCGCTCAACCCCATATCTTTGTTAGCAAGACCAATCCTCTAGCTAAAAAAGACAAGGTCAAACTGGCTGATTTGGAAGATTTTCCTTATCTGAGTTATGACCAGGGGACGCACAACTCCTTCTACTTTTCAGAGGAGATTCTTTCACAAGAGCACCACAAGAAATCCATCGTAGTCAGTGACCGTGCCACCCTCTTTAACCTCTTGATTGGTTTGGATGGTTACACCATTGCAACAGGGATTTTGAACAGCAACCTCAACGGGGACAATATCGTTTCCATTCCACTGGACATTGACGACCCGATTGAACTAGTCTATATCCAGCATGAAAAAACTAGCCTATCTAAGATGGGCGAACGCTTTATCGAATACTTACTAGAAGAAGTTCAATTCGATA
>CAUSPE010000041.1:0-10539 GCA_963533485.1 uncultured Streptococcus sp. | reverse complement strand
TGACATCCTTGACCAATATGGGGGAAGCAGTCAATGAATTGCAGGCTGGAAAAGTGGATGCTGTTCATATGGATGAACCAGTTGCTCTTAGCTACGCAGGTAAAAACTCAGATCTTGTCGTTGCATCTGTTAACTTGACAATGAAAGATGGCGAAGCCAATGCCGTTGCTATCAAGAAGGATCAGTCAGACTTGAAAGCAGTAGTAGATAAGGTTATCCAAAAACTAAAAGATGACGGAACCTATCAAACTTATCTTGAAAAGGCAGCGAAACTAACAGAAGTTGAACAATAAGAAAAAGCAGAGTTGGACTTTAATCCAACTCTGTTTTTATGTATTCTAATAGCTCTTCTAGATTTTCAAGAGTGACTTTGGCAAACTGATAAGGGCAGGCATCCAAATAAGCCTTCTCAAAAAAGTCTAGTTTGAGTGAGCTATGCTTTAAACTGGCGATTTTAGGATAGCGTCTCAAATCAAGGAGAAGGCCATCGTGTAAAGGATAGTGGGGCAAGGGACAGGTGTTTTCTTCAAGCACTTTCTTTATCTGAGTCTGATAGTTCTCTTGAAGGCTCAATCGAGCCAGTCGATTTTTTTCAAATAACTGGCTATCGATGTAAAGAGAAAGAGCCTTTTGCATGATGAGATTGCTGTCATAGTCCAGGATATTTTTGTAGGAAACAAAGGCCTCTTTTAGGGCATTTGGGAGAATGAGAGCAGTAATACGAAGGGCTGGAAAGAGACTGGTTGAGAAGGACTTGATATAAATGACCCTATCCTCAGTATCCAGATAGTGGAAGGTTTGTCCCTTTTTAGAGTCTAAGTCACCTAGATAATCATCCTCGACGATATATACACCATACTGATTTGCTAGATCCAAAATATCCCTTTTTTCCTGATCAGAATAGGAATGGCCAAGAGGATAGTGGAAGCGAGGAATGGTATAGAAAAACTTGATTTTCCCAGATTTAAACTGTTCTTCTAGTTCTTCAAGGTCAATCCCATCGATTCGGCGTTCAATGGTCTGGTAGGCTAATCCTTGAGCGACCAAGAGACGGTTCATCCGGTGGTAAGTCGGTTGTTCGACCAAAATTTCAGCTCCCTTGCTCGGGAAGTCAATCTGAGAAAGGATAAAGAGAGCTTGCTGGGTACCAGATGTTAGAACCAGTTGGTCGGGTTTACAGTAGAGGGCTTGGTCAAAGAGGAGTTGATGGACAGATTGTCTGAGTTCCTCAAGGCCTTCTTGGTTATCGTAGTAGTTGAAGAGGTAGTTTTCTCGACCTATCAGGGTTTCATTGACACAGAGTCGGAAGTCGTCATAGGCACTGGCATGTTCGTCAGTGACTTCGATTTCCAAGTCTTGGTGCTGTCCTTGTTCTAGAACATAGTAGCCACTTTGGGGTTTGGCATAGAGGTATTGTTCATGGCGTAATTCCAGCAGGGCTCGCTGGATAGTGTCCTTGCTACAGTGGAAGTCTTGGCTCAATTGACGGATGGAGGGAAGCCGGCTGCCTGTTGGAAATTTTCCTGATTCAATCCCTTTTTTGAGAAAGGAAACGACTGCTTGGTATTTACTTTCTTTCTTCATTCCAGACCTCCGTTGATTTTGTTACATTGTACCTTTTTTTTGCCTGCTTGGCAATGGTAAAAAGCATTTCTCCCTTTCACAACTAGGAGCAAATGTGATATACTTAGAAAGTATGATGATTCATTGAAAAGAAGATAAGAAAGAGAATGGATAGAAAAGTGCAGGAACCGGTAAAATTATTTCAATACAATACTTTAGGTGCCCTAATGGCAGGTCTCTATGGTGGAACCATGACAGTGGGAGAATTGCTGGAACATGGTGACCTTGGTTTGGGAACACTTGATTCGATTGATGGGGAGTTGATTGTCCTTGATGGCAAGGCTTATCAAGCCAAGGGTTCTGGTCAAACGCCTGAAATCGTTGAAGTGGCAGCGGATGCTCTTATTCCCTATGCAGCAGTGGTCCCTCATCAGGCAGAAGTGATTTTTCGTCAGCGCTTTGAGATGACGGACAAGGAATTGGAAAAACGAATTGAATCCTACTATGATGGGGAAAATCTTTTTCGCTCCATCAAGATTCATGGGGAATTTGCCCAGATGCATGTACGAATGATTCCCAAGTCAACAACAGACACCAAGTTTGCTGAGGTTGCTACCCATCAGCCTGAATATAGTCGTGAAAATGTATCGGGAACCATCGTTGGTTTTTGGACACCGGAGATTTTCCATGGGGTGAGTGTTGCAGGCTACCATTTGCATTTTATCTCAGATGATTTGACCTTTGGTGGGCATGTGATGGACTTTGTTATCAAAGAAGGAATGATTGAGGTTGGGGCAGTCGATCAGTTGGACCAACGTTTTCCAGTCCAAGATCGCCAGTATTTATTTGCCAAATTTAACGTTGACGAGATGAAGAAAGATATTGATAAGTCAGAATAGGAGAAAAAGATGACAGTACATATTATCCTTACCATGATCGCTTTGGTTCTCATTCTAGTAAGTGGGACTTGGTATGCCAAAAAACGGTTTAAAATCTCTCTTGCAGTGATGGGCTTGGGGGCAATCGCATTTTTTGTTTCTTCTCAAGTGTTAGAGAAGATGGTTCACCTTCTGATACTCCATCCGCAAAAAGATGGAACCATTCCGCTTATGCAGGAGCAGCCTTTCTTATACGTCCTTTATGGGATCGCTATGGCAGCCCTCTTTGAGGAAACAGCTCGCCTTGTCTTTTTTAAATGGTTGGAGAAAAAGAGAAAGCTAGAAGATCGAGATGCTTTGGCTTATGGTTTGGGACATGGGGGCTTGGAGATGCTCTATCTCGGAATGGGGAGCTTGATCAGTCTTTTGATTCTCTTTTCACTCATCCAGTCTTCAAATACTGATGTAGCCAATCTTCTTCCAAAATCTACGCTCGAAACGGTCCAGTCTCTTTCTGTATGGCAGGTTTATTTACTAGGAGTTGAGCGTGTTCTTGCTCTGGTTCTGCAAATTGGTCTCTCTATCTGGGTCTATCAAAGTGTTCGTCAAAAGAAATGGATCTACCTCCTTGCTGCTTATGGTTTGCATGCCTTGTTTGACTTGGCTCCAGCCTTATCTCAGGTGGGATGGATTGCAAATCCGCTTCTAGTTGAGTTTATTCTCCTCGTAGAACTTTTAGTCTTTATCTGGCTAACCAAATCTACATTTTGGAAAAAATCATAAAAAGAGGGGTGACCTCTTTTTTTATGTAAAGATAAAACAAGCTCTTTTTATGGTCGTCAAATGTCTCTAAAAATGGTATAATGGAATGAATTTTGAAAAAGGAAGAGTGACATGTCAGTAAAAGAAAAAATGCTTGAAATCCTAGAAGGGATCGATATTCGTTTTAAGGAACCTTTGAAGACCTATACCTATACCAAGGTAGGAGGTCGAGCGGATTATCTAGTTTTGCCACGCAATCGCTATGAGATGGCCCGTGTCGTTCAATTTGCCAATCAAGAGAATATTCCTTGGATGGTGCTAGGGAATGCCAGCAATATCATTGTTCGTGAAGGTGGAATCCGTGGTTTTGTCATCTTGTGTGATAAGCTTAATAACGTTTCAGTTGATGGCTATACCATTGAAGCGGAAGCTGGGGCGAACTTGATCGAAACAACACGTATTGCCCTCCGTCATAGTTTGACTGGTTTTGAGTTTGCTTGTGGGATTCCTGGAAGCATCGGCGGTGCAGTCTTTATGAATGCGGGTGCCTATGGAGGAGAGATTGCCCATATCTTGCAGTCTTGTCAAATTTTGACCAAGGAAGGGGAAATCGAGACCTTATCTGCCAAGGATTTGGCTTTTGGTTACCGCCATTCAGCTATTCAGGATTCTGGGGCTGTTGTTTTGTCAGCTAAATTTGCTCTATCTCCAGGGAATCATCAGGTTATCAAGCAAGAAATGGACCGCTTGACGCACCTACGTGAACTCAAACAACCTCTAGAATACCCATCTTGTGGTTCAGTCTTTAAGCGTCCAGTAGGGCATTTTGCAGGACAGTTGATCTCAGAGGCTGGATTGAAAGGCTATCGTATCGGTGGTGTGGAAGTATCTGAAAAGCATGCCGGTTTCATGATCAATGTTGCTGACGGAACGGCCAAAGACTATGAAGACTTGATCCAATCTGTTATCGAAAAAGTCAAAGAACACTCAGGTGTCACTCTTGAAAGAGAAGTCCGAATCTTGGGTGAGAAGGAATAAGGTTGGGGTAGAAAAGTTGCTACTATAACCATTGTAAAGGGGGTGAAAGCCTATCGTTAGTGAAGATGTATGTAGGCAGTTCAATCTCCTACACGAGGTAGTAGCGGCCTGACAGAGCCCTGATCTGTTAATTTATGAAAAAGAAGGAATTTATGACAATTGAAAAAACCAATTATTGAATTCAAAAACGTCTCTAAAGTTTTTGAAGACAGCAACACCAAGGTTCTCAAAGACATTAACTTTGAGTTGGAAGAAGGAAAGTTCTATACCCTACTAGGCGCATCTGGTTCAGGAAAATCAACCATTCTAAACATCATTGCAGGTTTACTGGATGCGACGACAGGGGATATTTTACTGGATGGGGTACGGATCAACGACATCCCAACCAACAAGCGAGATGTCCATACGGTCTTCCAATCCTATGCCTTGTTTCCACATATGAATGTGTTTGAAAATGTTGCCTTTCCACTCCGCTTGCGTAAAATCGACAAGAAAGAAATCGAACAACGTGTAGCGGAAGTTCTCAAGATGGTTCAGTTGGAAGGTTATGAAAAACGTTCCATCCGTAAACTCTCTGGAGGACAACGTC
This sequence comes from uncultured Streptococcus sp., assembly GCA_963533485.1. Taxonomy (GTDB): domain Bacteria; phylum Bacillota; class Bacilli; order Lactobacillales; family Streptococcaceae; genus Streptococcus. Next base: position 5,709 of record CAUSPE010000041.1, on the reverse strand, counting down.
AGCGTGTAGCCATTGCCCGTGCTATCATCAACCAACCCCGTGTGGTTTTGTTGGATGAGCCTTTGTCAGCGCTGGACTTGAAATTGCGAACAGACATGCAGTACGAACTGCGTGAACTGCAACAACGATTGGGGATTACCTTTGTCTTTGTCACTCACGATCAGGAAGAAGCTCTCGCCATGAGTGACTGGATTTTCGTTATGAACGATGGCGAGATTGTTCAGTCTGGAACACCAGTGGACATCTATGATGAGCCAATCAACCACTTTGTTGCCACCTTTATCGGCGAGTCCAACATTTTGCCTGGTACTATGATTGAGGACTACTTGGTCGAGTTTAACGGCAAACGATTTGAAGCAGTCGACGGGGGGATGAAGCCAAATGAGCCAGTTGAGGTTGTCATTCGTCCAGAGGACTTGCGCATTACCCTTCCTGAAGAAGGCAAGCTCCAAGTTAAGGTGGATACTCAGCTTTTCCGTGGGGTTCATTACGAAATTATCGCCTATGACGAACTCGGAAATGAATGGATGATTCACTCGACTCGTAAGGCCATTGTGGGTGAGGAAATTGGTCTGGACTTTGAACCAGAAGATATCCATATCATGCGTCTCAACGAAACCGAAGAAGAGTTCGATGCTCGTATCGAAGAATACGTAGAAATCGAAGAGCAAGAAGCAGGTCTGATTAACGCGATCGAGGAGGAAAGAGATGAAGAAAACAACCTCTAAACTCTTTGTAGTGCCCTACATGCTTTGGATTGCCCTCTTTGTCCTCGCACCCTTAGTCTTGATTTTCGGTCAATCCTTTTTCAACATTGAAGGCCAGTTTAGTTTAGAAAACTATAAATCCTACTTTGCGTCACAAAACTTGACCTATCTCAAAATGAGCTTCAACTCTGTGCTTTATGCAGGAATTGTGACCTTGGTAACACTGCTCATCAGTTATCCGACAGCCCTCTTTTTAACTCGTCTTAAGCACCGTCAACTCTGGCTCATGCTGATTATCCTGCCGACATGGATTAACCTGCTCCTCAAGGCCTATGCCTTTATCGGGATTTTTGGTCAGAATGGCTCTATTAATCAATTTTTGGAATTTATCGGAATCGGTTCGCAACAGTTGCTCTTTACGGATTTCTCCTTTATCTTTGTCGCAAGCTACATCGAGCTTCCCTTTATGATTTTGCCGATTTTCAATGTTTTGGACGATATGGATAACAACCTCATCAATGCCAGCTATGACCTCGGTGCGACCAAGTGGGAGACCTTCCGCCATGTTATCTTCCCCCTTTCTATGAACGGGGTGAGAAGTGGGGTTCAGTCTGTCTTTATCCCTAGTTTGAGTCTCTTCATGCTGACACGTTTGATTGGTGGGAACCGCGTTATCACGCTGGGAACGGCTATTGAGCAGAACTTCCTGACCAATGACAACTACGGTATGGGTTCTACCATCGGTGTGATTCTCATCCTGACCATGTTCATCACCATGTGGGTGACCAAGGAAAGGAGAGAACGATGAAAAAATTTGCCAATCTCTACCTAGCCTTTGTCTTTATCATCCTTTATTTGCCGATTTTTTACCTGATTAGCTATGCCTTTAATGCTGGCGATGATATGAACAGCTTTACAGGATTTAGTCTGAGCCATTTTAAAACCATGTTTGGTGATGGTCGTCTCATGTTGATCCTCACCCAAACCTTTTTCTTGGCCTTTTTATCAGCCTTGATTGCGACCATTATCGGGACTTTTGGTGCTATCTATATCTATCAGTCACGTAAGAAATACCAAGAAGCCTTTTTATCACTCAATAATATCCTCATGGTTGCGCCTGACGTTATGATTGGTGCCAGCTTCTTGATTCTCTTTACCCAACTCAAGTTTTCACTTGGCTTTTTGACGGTTCTATCTAGTCACGTAGCCTTCTCCATTCCTATCGTGGTCTTGATGGTCTTGCCTCGTCTCAAGGAAATGAACGGTGACATGATTCATGCGGCCTATGACCTTGGTGCCAGTCAGTTTCAGATGTTCAAGGAAATTATGCTTCCTTACCTGACTCCGTCTATCATTGCAGGTTATTTCATGGCCTTCACCTATTCGCTAGATGACTTTGCCGTGACCTTCTTTGTTACGGGAAATGGCTTTTCAACCCTATCAGTCGAGATTTACTCTCGTGCTCGCAAGGGGATTTCCCTAGAAATCAATGCCCTGTCTGCCCTTGTCTTTCTCTTTAGTATTATCCTAGTTGTTGGCTATTACTTTATCTCACGTGAGAAGGAGGAGCAAGCATGAAAAAACTCTATTCATTTTTAGCAGGAATTGCAGCAATTATCCTTGTCTTGTGGGGGATTGCGACTCATCTAGACAGTAAAATCAATAGCCGAGACAGTCAAAAACTGGTTATCTACAACTGGGGGGACTATATCGATCCAGAACTCTTGGAGAAATTCACAGAAGAAACAGGAATCCAAGTACAGTACGAGACCTTTGACTCCAATGAAGCCATGTATACCAAGATCAAGCAGGGTGGAACGACCTATGATATTGCCATCCCGAGTGAGTACATGATCAATAAGATGAAGGACGAAGACCTATTGGTTCCTCTTGATTATTCAAAAATTGAAGGAATCGAAAATATCGGACCTGAGTTCCTCAACCAGTCTTTTGACCCGGGCAACAAATTCTCCATCCCGTACTTCTGGGGAACCTTGGGAATTGTTTACAATGAAACCATGGTAGAGGAGGCACCTGAGCATTGGGATGACCTCTGGAAACCAGAATACAAGGATTCCATCATGCTCTTTGATGGGGCGCGTGAGGTGCTGGGACTCGGGCTTAACTCACTCGGTTACAGTCTCAACTCCAAGGATCCTCAGCAGCTGGAAGAGACAGTGGATAAGCTCTACAAACTGACTCCAAATATCAAGGCCATTGTGGCGGACGAGATGAAGGGTTACATGATTCAGAACAACGCTGCTATCGGTGTGACTTTCTCTGGGGAAGCTAGGCAGATGTTGGAGAAAAATCCTAACCTCAAGTATGTCGTTCCGACTGAGGCCAGCAATCTCTGGTTTGATAACATGGTCATTCCAAAAACCGTGAAAAACCAAGATGCCGCCTATGCTTTTATCAACTTTATGTTGAAACCCGAAAATGCTCTGAAAAATGCGGAGTATGTAGGCTACTCAACACCAAACCTACCAGCCAAGGAAATGCTCCCAGAGGAGACTCGTGAGGACAAATCCTTCTATCCAGACGCTGATACCATGAAACACCTAGAAGTTTATGAGAAGTTTGACCATAAATGGACAGGTAAATATAGTGACCTCTTCCTACAGTTTAAAATGTATCGGAAGTAGGAGTTAGCAGTTATGAAACGAATCAGTTAAGCTGGTTCGTTTTCTTAATAGAAGTTAATTTTTACAGCCTTATCTTTTTCTATTCTAGTTGCTTATTTGCTTGTCTAGTAGTATACTAAGTTTATACGAATAGAAAGCGGTAACAAATCATGAAAATGTCTACTTTTTTCAAAAAAAGTTACTGGCCAACCTTTTTAATTGTTAACGAAACAATTATACTATTTCATTTAAAGGATGGCTTGGATCGGCAATATCTAACAACGGATTCCATATATTTGGTGATAGGTTACTTTATATTTGCAAATGTTTTCATAGCTATCTTTAGCAATTCAAAAACTTGGAATAAAAGTTGGGATAAAAAGAAAAATGGCAGTAAGAAAAAATATATCCTGAAAAAGTAATCAGGGATGTAGGGAATGATTTCCAGTTGACGCAGAACCCAAAAAACGATATAATAAGAAAGTTGAGAATTGATTTTCAGTCATCTTAGTCCAGAGAAATGGCGGTGCTGCGAGCCATCTAAGCTAGGAAGTCATGCTACTCAATCAGACAATTGCATAAGAATAAGAGAATGACAAGTTCATTGAATGAAGGTGGTACCGCGGTTTTTCGCCCTTCGTGATATGGACTTGTCTTTTGATTTTTGGAGGTGTTTATGAAGACATTTCTCGTGAAACAAAAATTTCGTCTTGGAGGCGAACGCTTTGATATCAAGGATGATAGAGGAGTAGTGAATTATCAGGTGGAGGGATCTTTCTTCCAAATTCCTAAGACCTTTACCATCTATGACGCCTATGGTGAGCAAGTCAGTGAGATTAGTAAAGAATTTTTCACTTTGCTTCCTCGATTTACTATTCAGCTACGAAACGGTTCAAATTTCGTTATTCGTAAGAAGTTGACCTTCTGGCGAGATAAGTATGAGTTTGATAATCTGGGACTTCGCATCGAGGGCAATATCTGGGATTTGAATTTCAAATTGCTGGATGATCGTGACCAAGTGATTGCCGAGATTCGGAAAGAGATTTTCCATTTGACCTCAACTTACACCGTAACCGTCTATGAAGACTCTTATGCAGACCTAGTCATTTCCCTCTGTGTCGCGATTGACTATGTGGAGATGCTGGAAAGCCAATCAAATTAAACAAGTAATAAGGAGATATTATGAAACAACTATCTAGTGCTCAAGTACGCCAAATGTGGCTAGATTTCTGGGCAAGCAAAGGCCACTCTGTCGAACCATCAGTCAGCTTGGTTCCAGTAAACGACCCAACTCTTTTGTGGATCAACTCTGGGGTAGCAACCCTTAAGAAATACTTTGACGGAACCATTATCCCTGAAAATCCACGTATTACCAATGCCCAAAAGGCTATCCGTACCAACGATATTGAAAACGTAGGGAAGACTGCGCGTCACCATACCATGTTTGAAATGTTGGGGAACTTCTCTATCGGGGATTACTTCCGTGATGAAGCTATCACTTGGGCTTATGAGCTTTTGACAAGCCCAGAATGGTTTGATTTTCCTGCTGAAAAACTCTACATGACCTACTATCCAGACGATAAAGATTCTTATAACCGCTGGATTGAAGTAGGAGTGGACCCAAGCCACTTGATCCCAATCGAAGACAACTTCTGGGAAATCGGTGCTGGACCTTCTGGACCTGATACAGAAATCTTCTTTGACCGTGGAGAAGCCTTTGATCCAGAAAACATCGGTATTCGTCTGCTTGCAGAGGATATCGAAAACGATCGTTACATCGAAATCTGGAACATCGTTTTGTCACAATTTAACGCCGATCCAGCTGTTCCTCGTAGTGAGTACAAGGAATTGCCACACAAGAATATTGATACGGGTGCTGGTTTGGAGCGTTTGGTGGCAGTTATCCAAGGGGCTAAGACAAACTTTGAAACAGACCTCTTCATGCCAATCATTCGTGAAGTTGAGAAATTGTCTGGTAAGGTTTATGACCAAGATGGCGACAACATGAGCTTCAAGGTCATCGCTGACCACATCCGTTCTCTTTCATTTGCCATCGGTGATGGTGCCCTTCCAGGAAATGAAGGTCGTGGTTATGTCCTTCGTCGTCTTCTCCGTCGTGCTTCTATGCATGGTCAAAAATTGGGTATCAACGAGCCTTTCCTTTACAAACTCGTTCCAACTGTTGGAAAAATCATGGAAAGCTACTACCCAGAAGTGCTTGAAAAACGTGACTTTATCGAGAAAATTGTCAAGAGCGAGGAAGAGTCATTTGCCCGTACTCTTCACTCAGGTCAACACTTTGCAGAAACCATTGTAGCTGATTTGAAAGCGAAAGGTCAAAACGTTATCGCGGGGCAAGATGTCTTCAAACTCTACGA
>CAUSPE010000040.1:0-10772 GCA_963533485.1 uncultured Streptococcus sp. | reverse complement strand
TGCTGACATATCCAATGACTAAACCAATGATGACGGCAAAAACAGCAATCGCAAGTGTCATGATTTCCATGTTTTTACCTCATTAAATTTGTTTATCGAATGACATACATTCCTTAATATTCTATCATAAAAAACCGATTTTCACAAACCCAAATTGAAGAGTTTTGTGTGAATTTTAGGAGAAAGTTCTGAAATCACCAAACAAACTTTCTAACTCTTAAAAATGAGATTTTCATTAAAACATACAATAAAAAGCCTACCTTTCAGTAGACTTAGTAATGATCTTTGAAGGACAAGAAAGCCACGCTATCTCCATCTATCATATAAATCAAGCGATTTTCTGCATCAATGCGCCGCGACCAAGCTCCTTGATAGTCATACTTGAGTGCTTCTGGTTTCCCCATTCCTACAAAAGGATCGCGTTGAATATCCTTGATTAATTTATTGATTCTTTTTAATGTTTTCTTATCTTGGTTTTGCCAATAGCAATAATCCGCCCAGGCATCTTCTGTAAACTTGAGCAGCATTTCTCACTCCTCAATAACATGGACCTGAGTACTTCCAGCTCGGACTTGAGCCATTCCTCGCAAGACCTTGTCAGAAAGTTCCTTGTTTTGAGCGATTCTCAGGGTTTCCTGAATACTGTCCCATTCGCTCTTTGAAAGAACTACAATGTCCTCGTCTGGATTTTTATTGACCACCATCAAAGGCTCAAATTCATCGTTTACCTTCTTCATGTAGTCCTTTAAATGATTTCGGAATGTTGAGTAAAGAACTGCTTCCATAACCATACCTCGTTTTACCTCTTTTCCACTATTATACACAAAAAGAAAGAAATTGTCAGGAACTTGTACAAGATTCTTCTTTTCTATCTATTTATTCGAAAATCTTCTAAAAAAGCCTACCTTTCAGTAGACTTAGTTTGATTCTATTCTAATGGGCACTCTACCAAAATTCTGTTCTGCTATACTTGGGTGTCCTAGTTGGTAAATCTGGTCTGCCTTTTGAGTCATAGCATCCCAAGGTTCTTTGCCAATTCGACTGACTAGATGGACCTGCCCTTTCAGAGACTTGAGGTGTTGTCTGCCTTTTTCAGTAAAGCCAAGGACATGGATGCCTTCTGGCAAGTCGCTTTCTCTGGCCTGCACCAAAATATAGGTCAAGAGGCGTCTGACACGCGCCTTGGTGTAGCGTTTGGTCGCAACCGCCTCGACCAATTCGTCAACAGACTGGGCTGTTTTGATAGCTTCCTTGATACGCACAGCCATTTCTTGATTGACCTGATAGATCATTGTTAAATCTGGATTTGACAAAATTTGATAGCGGAGCAAGGGAAAATAGTCGTCCCAGCTCACCTTACTGGCTTGCTCAAAGAGGTCAACAGAAGGCATAAAGCGTTCTAAGAAATCTTTATCTGATTGATGCTGACGGAGAGCTGTCGCCGAGGCAAAGTCCACTTCCTTGTCCACAGAATGATAGCCAGCTCCTTGACGCTGAATCGGATGGAGTTTGATTCTACGTCCCGCAACCGCCTTGGCATAGGCCAAAGCTAGAACATGATTGGGCGTCTTGCCAGAAAAATCCAGACCTGCAAATTCCTTCCACATGGTTTGGGTTTTCTGAGGATAAGAGAGAGCATCAGGCAGATTTTCCACAAATTTCTCCATCTCAGCACCTTGCTCTGTGTATAAGTCAGATATTTTTTGGTAATCCAGAACTTCCTCCGTCCCAAAAGCGAGGCTATCAATGCCCAAGCGAGCCAAGATATCCACAGCTCCTTGACCGAAGAAATCAGCTGCCTGAACACTGACTAAAAAGGGCAATTCCACTACCAGATCCGCTCCATTTTCAAGCGCCATCTGAGCCCGTGTCCACTTGTCCACGATAGCAGGTTCTCCACGCTGCATGAAATTCCCAGACATGGCAACGATTTTCAGTCCCTCCGCCTGCTCAAGAAGGTATTTATGCCCATTATGAAAAGGATTGAACTCCGCGATAATACCTGTGATGGTCATAGAAATCTCCTACTTCTGCGCGACAAAAAACCAACGGGTACTTGTTTCTGTCGGCTCCTTGTCCTCAAAGTCCGCATAGAGTTTGAAGGACTTGAAACCAGCCTGTTCCAGCAAAATATCATAGGTCAAGACCTCATAGGTCCGCTCCTCATGCACTTCATCGTGGCGACTAAAGGAACCGTCCGCCTCCTTGATAAAGAAAGTCAACTCATGCACGATGGAGTGAGGAGCTTCGTCCTCATAGGTATCCCAAAGCATGGCAAAATCTTCCGCATTTTCATGGTAGGAATAGCCTGGAAAAACCTCATCTGTCTGGTAGGTCGAATGCACATCAAAGATGAATACTCCGTCCTCATTGAGGGCATTATACACTTCTTTAAATACGTCCCCTACCTCCACCTCATCCTGCATGTAGCAGATAGAGTCCGAGTAACACGTAACAAAGTCGTACTTACCAGCCTTGGATAAATCCAGCATATTACCTTCGATAAAATCAATCTTTTGCTTGGCTGAAGTAGCTCTTTTCTCCGCAATCTTCAGCATATCAGCGCTCAAGTCAAGTCCTGTCACATCAAAGCCTGCTTGAGAAAAGCGGACAGACTGGATACCTGTTCCACAAGCCAATTCCAAGAGTTTCTTTCTCTCCTTGGTCTTTGGCAAATGACGGAGGGAAAAATCCGTCCATTTATCGTATAAACTATCGTCCATCACAGCATCGTAAACAGCCGCAAAGGTTTCATAAGTCGCCATAATTAAGATACAAAGAGCGTTAAAAGCAAGGAGAAAATAGGAAACTTTCTGCTATATCGTCAAATACAAAGGAAGTTACTCTTTTTCTCGTAGCTTTTAGCTCGTGTTCAGTTTCGAGATGAACAAAACACGACGCCCTCACCTTTCTATCCATTTTTTCTAAAATAAGCAAATAAAACCCAGTTGAGTGCAACTGAGTTCGATTGAAGACAAAGTCTTTTTAAGACTTTCCTTAGGTGATTTCGGACGTCTGCGACCTTCTTCGAAGTTCCAAGACTTAGTTTTGAGCCTAAGGTCTCAAAACTCCCGACTTCTTGAAACATTTTTGTTTCAAGAAGTTTTATCACAACGGAAAGTCTCGGTAATTTCTCACTTTCTCACTCAGAAAACAAGAATAATCTCAATACATTGTCGAATTTCAAAGTAATTCCCAGCCGAAATTCAAGTCATCTTCTACGCCAGAGTTTCAGATAAATCTACTGAGCTCGCCTCATGCCATAGCTTCTCTAAGTTATAGTGGGCACGCATTTCTTCTGAAAAGATATGCACAACGACACCACCGAGGTCTAGCAAAACCCAGCCTCCCGCTGCATCGCCTTCAACATGGCTACCTTTAAAGCCTGCTTCGGCTACTTTTTCACGGATATTGTCAGCGATAGCGTCCAACTGACGGCTATTCATTGAACTAGTAATAACAAAGTAATCCGTCACACTAGTCAAATCTTGTACATCAAGTGCGAGGATATCCTCCGCACGTTTCTCATCAGCCGCTTTCACGACTAGTTCTAGTAATTCTTTTTCGTTCATTTAGTCCTCTTTCAAATAGTGCACAAAGGCGTTATAGGTTTCAAGGGTTTGGGGATAGATGGGAAATCCCTGATGAGCTAAATGCTCCACGGTACGAGCTGTCTCATAAGCCACTGCCTTATTGAGCGACAAACTTGCAATTTCACGCGCCACATCCACTCCTGGAAAGGCACGATTGTGCTCGATATAGTCTGCGACGTAGACAACTTTATCCAGGTCGCTCATCTGACCAGCACCGACTGTATGGATTTCAATAGCTCGCAGGATTTCTGGATCATGCAAATCCAAATCTTCCTGAATCTTGTAGATACCAACCATGCCATGCCAGACATTATTGCCCCAGTTTTTAAGGTCAGTGCCTAGCTGATGACGGTCAATCAAGTCTAGAAATTCCTGATCTGACAGCTTTTTAGCATAATCATGAAGAAGGCCTGCTAGACCAGCTTTCTCAACATCGACTCCAAATCGCTGGGCAAGCTCTATGGCTGCACGCTCCACACCCAAACAATGGGTTAAACGTTTTTCAGGTAGAAGCTCTGCCATTCTTTCCAACAAAGCCTCTCGGGAGCAGTTGATATAGTCTTGATAGGCCATCAGTAGAGCCCCTCCTTCTCGATGTAGTCTAGCACTGGCTGAGGTAGGAGAAAGTTGGGTTTCCGACCTTGGGCAATGAAGTCACGTACCATGCTGGAGGAAATATCCATGAGAGGCACATCCACCCAGATAACTGGATAGGAAGTTCCTGCCTTGTAGCGTGGGCGCTGAACTCCCACAAACTGAACCATGTCGACCAGCTCATCAATTCGGTACCACTTAGGCAGATAATCCACCATATCAGCCCCGATAATGAAGTAATAATCCGTATCTGGATGTTGCTCTGTCAAAATCTTCATGGTGTCGTAGGTGTAGGAAATGCCCTTGCGCTCCAGCTCAATGGTTTCAATGTCCAGACCTTCAATCCCCTCAATCGCCAACTCAAGCATCTTGAGACGGTGGTGTTCAGGGATGGTTTCTTTTTTGTCTACATGAGGTGGTTGGTATTCGGGCATAAGCAGGACCTGATCTAGTCCTAACTGTTGTCGTACTTGGTCCGCCACAACAAGATGGGCATTGTGAACAGGGTTAAAATTTCCCCCTAAAATCCCGACTTGTTTGCGTTTTTTCTCCTTGATTTCTGGCTCCAACTCTACCTTGGTAAAGGGAGTCAATAATTCGATTGCCATAGGCTCGTCTTCCTTTAATTATCTGTAAAAACAGTTGTTTGGAGTAGGGTTTTAGATTTCTTTGACTTTTTTAGAAATCTTGCGATTTTCTTTTTTGCTGGATTGTTTAAACAAGATCAAGATGCGTCCGATTTTTTGGACTGTATCCACACCGATTTCTTCTTCCAAGATTTCAGCTACTTCGTGGATGTTTTCATCTGTATTTTGCAAGAGCGTAACTTTAATCAATTCACGGGCGTCAAGAGCTTGGCGAACGCTGGTTTTGATTTGGTCGTTGAGTCCATTTTTCCCGATTTGGATGATGGGTTTGAGGGTGTGTGCCTGGCTGTTGAGGAAGGCACGTTGTTTTGATGTTAATGACATATTCTTTCTTCCTTTTTGGATAGTTATTTTAGGTGGTGAGGGACGGTCGGAACTAATTTTCCAAAGAATTCATCTTTGAAAAATGGATTTCCTGACCTCACAATTGAGCCTAAGTCTCAATTGTGCCCCTTGCCAATCTAAAAGATTGGCAATCACACCACGGCAATAACTATCTCTGTATGAGCTCACTTTGTTCGCTCAGTGATTTTATTTTAAATAATTGCTTTTCGTGTGACGACTGCGACGCCTTCTGGTGCCCAGACAGCGACTTTTGCGCTTCCTGTTACACGAATCCAGCCGAGTCCTGAGATGACTAGGTCTGTTTTGTCCTTGATAGTAAATACATGCTGGACTAGTTTTGGAAAGTCTTCTTTTTCCTTGCTATTTGGTGGCGTTAAAAGAGTTCCGAGGTGCTTGTCGTAAAAGGCACTCGCTCCTTCGAGCTTGGTACGGTGGAGTTTGAGTTCATTGTCAAAGAATGCAGTAAATCCTTGCTTTTCTCCTGATATGAAGTCAAATCGTCCAAGACCACCTAGAAACAGAGTTTGTTCAGGGTTAAGTTGATAGGTTTTGGGCTTGATTTCCTTTTTAGGGCTGACATACTTGAGGTTTTTAGCCGTCAAGTAGTGGGCCATCTGGTGGCGGTGGATAATCCCTGGCGTATCGTAGATATAAGATCCGTCGTCAAGCGGAATCTCAATCTTGTCCAAGGTTGTCCCCGGAAAACGCGAAGTCGTGATGACATTCTGATCACCCGTTATTTCTTGGATAATGGCATTGATGAGGGTTGATTTTCCTACGTTGGTCACGCCAACCACATAGACATCACGGCCCTTTCGGTAGTGCTCGATTTTGTCAATGACTTCCTTAATGGCATGCTTGTTTTGGGCTGATGTCAGAACGACATCTACTGGACGAAGTCCTTCTTCGTGGGCACGTTCCATGAGCCACTGGCTAATCTTGCCCGGTTTAACAGACCTGGGCAGGATATCTTTCTTATTTCCAACCAAGAGGACATCATTACCCGATACAAAGCGTGGCAATCCTGGGATGACAGAACCATTAAAGTCAAAAATATCAATGACATTGACCACCAAGGCATCACTATCTCCCACCTCATGCAAGAGCTTGAGAAAATCATCATCCGTCAACTGGACATCTGTGATTTCATTGTAATGGCGGAGACGGAAACAGCGTTGGCAATAGACTTCGCCTGTCTCCAAACCTTTTTCAAGTGCCGACTGGGGAGTAAATCCAAGACCAGCCTTGTCTGTCGTCTGAATGGTTGCTCCACAACCAATACAGAGAATTTCTTCCATAGTTAAATTCCTTTTTTATATGTAATCGGTCCGTACTTTTCAGTGATTTTTCGCATAACACGGCGCTCGCGAGCTCGGTTAATCTGCGTTTTGATGGAGTCGTGTTGGACCAAGGGTTTGACTAAGATCGAGCGAATACCTGCACGGTGGGCTGCTCGTATATCCGTCATAAGTTGGTCGCCGACCATGACCACTTCATTTTTCTCATAGTGGAATTCCTTCATGGCACGGTCAATCCCAAAAGTGAAAGGCTTCAAGGCCCAATAAACGTAATCAATCCCAAACTTCTCAACTGCGCGTTGGACCCGTTTTTTGGTATTATTTGAAACAACGATGATGCGAATATCTGCATCACGAAGGTTATGTAGCCATTGCTTCATCTCTGGCGTCCCATCAGGGTTGTTCCAAGCAATGAGGGTATTGTCCAAATCGACCAAAACAGCCTTGATTCCCTGCGCCTGCAGGCTTGGGACTGTCAGATCATAGACTGCTTCCACAGCAAAATCTGGCATATAATTTTCAATCGCCATTCCGGCTCCTTTTCTTTTTAATTTCTAGCAATTTTCTTTAAATATTGGGCTAAGACTGCCCATAAAATGAGACTAGCTATCAAAATATAAATCCAAGCATTTGGTTCATCTGCAAACGGTAAGGGAACATTCATTCCGAAGAATCCTGTAATAACCGCAAGGATAGCTAGCAAGACTGAGATAATTGTCAAAGTTGTCAAATTATCATTTAGATTATTATTTAGGATGTTGTTGTAAGAGGCTGAGAGTTGTTGCAAAACTTGAGAAATCAAGTCTGTCATCGAAACCAACTGGTGCGCTTCAATCATGGCATCGTCAAACTGCTCTCTTTCTACCTCATTAAAATTGCGATAAAGAGCATGCCCTTGGATGTGTTCCAAGAGGAGACGATTTTGTTTGGCAGCTGCTGTCAGGTAAACCATACCAGTTTCCAAGTCAGAGAGGGCAAAAAGATTTTTTTTAGTTGTTTTTTGACGAAGAAGTGCACTGATTTCATCCTTACTTTTATCCATCTCTTCAATAACTGGATAGTAAGCATTGCTAATAATCTCTAAACTGGCAAAAAGAAATTTGTAGATTGAAACAACTTCATGGCTTTCAAGGTAGGTTGCCATACGTTTAATCACATAACTATTCTTGTGATTGCTAATTGTGATCAGTCGTTGCTTTTCAACGATAAAGGTCATCGGAATCGCTTCATAATATTCTTTATCTTTTTCTAAATCAAGAACATTATAAATGAAGGTGACCGTTCCCGTTTCACGGTGATAGTCCATGTGGGCCCGCTCATTTCTATCCAGAGCATACTCGATGGTTTCCTTGTCCAATCCATAGACATCCGAAAGGTCTTCCATGTTTTTGATCTTGTCCACATCAAGGTCTATCCATGTACAATCGTGACCTAATTTTTTCTCTACAAATAGCATACTCTCTCCTTTACCAAACTCCTTCTATTGTACCATAAATCTGCTAAAATAGCCGGCCTATTCAGTACGAGATAGATTGCTGACGACGGTGATATTACGATTGGGAACAAAGTGAAGGGCTTGATCGTCACCTCGCAGTTGCGTTGTACGGATTCCTACGCTAACGACCTTTCCAGAAACGGTAATCGGTCCATTGGTGAGAACCACTTCATCACCCACATCAAGCTGGCGTTCAAAAAGGATGAAGAAGCCATTAATGACATCGGATAGAAAGCCTTGCGCCCCCATACCAATGGCCACCCCAGCAATCCCCGCACCAGCAAGGAGGCTAGAAACTGGCAGTCCTAAAATAGACAGGATACAGTAGAGCAAAAAGAAATAAAGAATGTAGTTAAAGACATTCTCCAGCAAACGAGAGATGGTCTTTTGTCTTCCTGCATCCCGATTTGAAAATTTAAGTGAGGGTTTGACAATCTTTCGTACAGTTGCATGAAGCATCTTTTTAGCTATATAAAATAGTAAAAACAAAATCAAAAGAGAAATCACCTTGGTTAAGAGATTCTCTAACATGGTTGTTAAATCAAGTTTATCAAAATAGCGTTGAAAAAAATCTTGCATATAAAACTCCTTTTTCCTATTATACCATAAAATCGTCCTTCTCTTTTCTTTCATAATTATTCAATTATTTTTCCTATTTTCAAAGTATCACTTGCCTCTATAGCATATTTATACTATAATTATAAACAATACATTTAAAGGAGACTGCTATGAAACGAATCATTAGAGCCTGGACCAAGGCAAGCCTCATCAAACGAATCCTTATTGGAATGATCTTTGGAGCTACATTAGGAATGCTCTTTCCAAACCTTACAGGAATTGGCCTGCTTGGAGAACTCTTTGTAGGCGGACTGAAAGCCATCGCTCCTATTCTAGTTTTTGCCCTTGTTGCCAATGCCCTTTCCCAGCACCAAAAGGGACAAAACACCAATATGAAGACGGTTGTTTTCCTATACTTGCTCGGAACCTTTGCTGCTGCATTGATGGCCGTTCTAGCTAGTTTCTTACTACCTGTTCAAATCACCCTGACCAGTGCAAATACTGAAGTTGCTGCTCCTGACGGTATCGGTCAAGTTCTCAGCAACCTCTTGCTCAAACTGGTGGACAATCCCTTGAATGCCATTGTTGAAGCCAATTATATCGGGATTCTCTCTTGGGCAGTCGTCTTTGGTCTGGCTATGAGAGAGGCAAGTAAACACAGCAAAGAATTGCTGAAAACCATGGCGGATGTCACCTCTAAAATCGTGGAATGGATTATCAACCTAGCTCCCTTTGGAATTTTAGGCTTAGTGTTCAAGACCATCTCTGACAAGGGCATTGCCAGTCTGGCTAACTACGGTGTCCTTCTAGGACTCTTGATTGCTACCATGGCCTTTGTAGCTCTCATCGTCAACCCTCTCATCGCCTTTCTCTTTATGAGGAAAAATCCCTATCCCCTTGTTTTGAAATGCCTACGTGTCAGTGGTATTACAGCCTTCTTCACTCGTAGCTCTGCTGCCAATATCCCTGTCAATATGAAACTCTGCCAAGACTTGGGACTGAATCCTGATACCTACTCTGTCTCCATCCCGCTTGGTTCGACCATCAATATGGCTGGCGCTGCCGTTACCATAAATATCCTGACCCTGGCTGCCGTCAACACACTCGGAATCTCGGTAGACTTTGGGACAGCATTTGTGCTCAGTGTCGTGGCTGCCATTTCTGCCTGCGGTGCCTCTGGAATCGCTGGAGGATCCCTTCTCCTCATTCCTGTGGCTTGTAGTCTCTTTGGGATTTCCAACGACTTGGCTATGCAGGTTGTCGGAGTCGGTTTTGTGATTGGAGTCGTTCAAGACTCCTGCGAAACAGCCCTGAATTCTTCAACAGATGTCCTCTTTACAGCGGTTGCCGAGTATGCTACAAACCGAAAACTTCGCCCCTAGTCTCTGATTCCTCGTT
This sequence comes from uncultured Streptococcus sp., assembly GCA_963533485.1. Lineage (GTDB taxonomy): Bacteria > Bacillota > Bacilli > Lactobacillales > Streptococcaceae > Streptococcus. The sequence continues at coordinate 844 of CAUSPE010000040.1, read as the reverse complement.
AAACACTCGATTCTATTAGTTTAGGAAATTTTCATGTCCCTCACTCAACGTACGACAAAACTGATCTTAGCGACCTGTCTCGCTTGTTTTCTCGCTTATTTTTTAGATTTATCATCAGCAGTTTCAGCTGGCATTATCGCCCTCTTAAGCCTCTCTGACACGCGCAGAAGTACGCTAAAATTGGCCCGTAACCGCCTCTTTTCCATGCTCCTAGCGCTCTCTATCGGCGTTCTAGCCTTTCAGCTGACCGGCTTTCACATCTGGAGTCTAGGCCTCTATCTGGCTCTCTACGTGCCTCTTGCTTACAAAATGGGCTGGGAAATCGGCATCACACCTAGCAGTGTCTTGGTCGGTCATCTCTTGGTACAGGAGTCTACTTCTCCAGCTCTCTTGCTCAATGAAGTGCTCCTCTTTCTCATCGGGACAAGCTTTGCTCTGTTGGTCAACCTTTACATGCCCTCTCGGGAAAAGGCCATTCACAGCTATCACCTTCAGGTCGAAGAAAAGTTAAAAGACATCCTGCTTCGCTTTAAATACTATCTGTCAAGAGGAGACGGGCGCAATCAAGCCCAACTCGTTGACGAGTTAGATAGCCTTCTTGATGAAGCCCTCAAGCTTGTCTATTTGGACCACTCGGACCACCTCTTTCACCAGACGGACTACCACATCCACTACTTTGAGATGAGACAGCGACAAAGTCGTATCCTGCGAAATATGGCCCAGCAGATCAATACCTGTCATCTGGCTGCAAGTGAGAGTTTGATTTTGGCCCAGCTCTTTTCTAAGATCGCTGCCCAGCTAAGCCAGACCAATCCTGCTCATGACCTACTTGATGACATCGAAC
>CAUSPE010000039.1:0-11611 GCA_963533485.1 uncultured Streptococcus sp. | reverse complement strand
AATACTTGAGAAATTCGTACATCTGCACATCATCTGCTGACGGGTCGTGACGGAGGTCCACCAAACTGACTACGGCACGTAGATTTTCACGAGTCGTTAGGTACTCCTCAATCATGCGCCCCCACTTTTCACGTTCTTTTTTAGAAACGCGGGCGTAGCCATACCCAGGCACATCCACAAAACGCATCTTGTCATCAATGTTAAAAAAGTTAAGGAGCTGGGTTTTCCCAGGTTTCCCTGATGTACGGGCTAGATTTTTGCGGTTCAACATGGTGTTGATAAAGCTAGACTTGCCAACATTTGAACGCCCTGCAAGGGCAATCTCTGGCAGGTCATCCTGCGGATAATGAGATTTATTGGCTGCACTGAGCAAGATTTCAGCATTGTGTGTATTGATTTCCATAGTCACCTCTAGGCTGTTTCTAGGATTGGTTTTTCCGTTCCATCGACAGCTTCTTTCGTGATGCGGACCAATTTCACATTTTCCTGACTTGGCACTTCAAACATAACATCTAGCATGGTTTCTTCTATGATGGAGCGAAGACCACGCGCACCAGTTTTGCGTTCGATAGCCTTATTGGCGATTTCCTGAAGGGCTTCATCGTCAAATTCCAACTCAACGTCATCATAAGAAAGCAAGGTTTGGTATTGTTTGACCAAGGCATTTCTTGGCTCTTTCAGGATGCGAACCAAGTCATCGACCGTCAATTGCTCAAGAGCAGCGAAGACAGGCAAGCGTCCAATCAACTCAGGGATAATACCGAATTTTTGAATGTCTTCTGCGATGATTTCTTGCATGTAAGAGCTGTTTTCGTCAATCGCCTTGTTATTTTGGCCAAAGCCAATAACTTTTTCTCCCAGACGTTGTTTAACGATTTCTTCGATGCCATCAAAGGCACCACCCACGATGAAGAGAATGTTCTTGGTATCCACCTGAATCATCTCTTGTTGTGGATGTTTGCGTCCTCCTTGAGGCGGCACGCTAGCGACAGTTCCCTCGATAATCTTGAGAAGGGCTTGTTGTACACCTTCACCCGAAACATCACGTGTGATAGACACGTTCTCGCTCTTCTTGGCAATCTTGTCAATTTCATCCACGTAGATAATCCCACGTTCTGCACGTTCGATGTTAAAGTCAGCAGCCTGCAAGAGTTTGAGGAGGATATTTTCCACGTCCTCACCCACATACCCAGCCTCAGTCAGAGCTGTCGCATCTGCAATTGCAAAAGGCACGTTCAAGCTCTTAGCCAAAGTCTGAGCCAAGAAAGTTTTCCCTGAACCAGTTGGACCAATCATCAAGATGTTTGACTTCTGCAAATCCACATCTTCTGACTCTTCACGCGTATCGTGGAAATTGATGCGTTTATAGTGATTGTATACAGCCACTGCCAAGGCACGTTTGGCACGATCCTGACCAATCACATAGTGGTTTAAGATATTGAGGAGTTCGATTGGTTTTGGTACTTCAGACAAGTCTGCTAGGACTTCCTCTGCCAACTCCTCACGAATGATTTCCTGGGCTAACTCCACACACTCATTACAGATAAAGGCGTTGTTCCCAGCGATTATTTTTTTAACTTCTTCTTGGCTTTTGCCACAAAATGAGCAATAAACCATCATATCATTTTTCCTATTTGTAGGCATGATTCCCTTCCGTTCTAATTATTCATTCTCTCTAAAATAAGGTCATATAAAAAGCATGAATGCTATTCACCAAGTTTGTAAAGGCATTAAGCCAAAGTAGAGTAGCAAGTCCAAAGCGCTTTTTACGAAAAGCGTGTGTTCCAGCTACAAAACAGACAGCACACAAAAGAGCTGTAAAAAATCCAAAAATACTACGCTCCATTAGACTTCCTTTCTCTTTCTATATTCGATGGTAAAATCATAGGCATTTTTCTCATCTTTGCTATAAGATTTGCTTGCAAGAGTCTCAAAAACAGTCAAATCAAAATCTTCCGGGAAATAAGTATCCCCTTCAACTTGAGCATGAATTTGTGTCACAATAATCTCATCGAGATAAGGTTCAAAAAGCTGAAAAATCTGCTTGCCACCAAGGATATAGAGATTCTTATCCTGATGATGATACCAGTCTAAAACCTGCTCAACATTTTGGAAAACCAGAGCCCCCTCAATTGACTCTTCGGGATTGCGCGTCAAAATTAGGGTCTCACGTCCTGGAAGCAATCGTCGCCCCATTCCATCAAAGGTTACACGTCCCATTAAAATGGCATGATTCAAGGTTGTTTCTTTGAAATGTTTTAACTCTGCTGGCAAATGCCATGGCAAGCGATCCTCTTTTCCGATTACACCCTTTTCATCTTGAGCCCAAATGGCTACGATTTTCTTTGTCATGCTTTCATCCTTTTCATTGATAGTTCTATTTTATCAAAAATCTTCAAAAAAGACTGTTTTGAAACGCACGCAAGAGAGAGAAAAGGAGCAGGCTTCATTTAGCCTGCTCCTCTCGTCCCTAGGACATATATTTTTTTGCTTCTGATTCGATTTTTTCGACTACTTCTTGGATACTCAATCCAGTTGTGTCGAGGTAAACTGCGTCTTCTGCTTGTTTGAGAGGTGAGGTTTCACGATGACTATCTTTGTAATCACGTGCCGCAATCTCTTCTTTCAGAGTTTCCAGGTCCGTCTCAATACCTTTAGCAATATTTTCCTTGTAACGACGCTCTGCCCTTTCTTCAACAGATGCTACTAGGAAAATCTTGAGTTCAGCTTGTGGTAAAACAACTGTCCCGATATCACGTCCATCCATGACGATACCACCTTGCTGGGCAATCTTCTGTTGGAGAGAGACCAGTTTCTCACGCACTTCTGGAATAGCCGCAATGCTTGAAACCTGGTTGGTCACTTCATTTTCACGGATAGGATGAGTAATATCTACATCACCAACAAAGACAAGTTGTTCACCTGCCTCTGAACGCCCAAAACTAATGGGGTGTTGGTCTAGGAGATGAAGAAGTTGGTCTACAGTTTCAGCATCTACTTGGTGTTTGATGGCCATATAGGTAGCCGCACGGTACATAGCTCCCGTGTCGAGATAAGTGTAGCCAAAATCTTTTGCGACGATCTTTGCGACCGTACTCTTACCACTGGAAGCAGGACCATCAATAGCAATTTGAATTGTCTTCATTTCCGACTCCTATCTTGTCTTGATGACATCACCTGGGTTAGCAAACCAAGAGCCAGATGACATATGAGAAGGATTCAATGCTTCCAACTGGGCAATGGAAATCCCTGCACGTTGTGCAAGAGCTGCTTCACCCTCTCCAGGCTGTACTGTAAGTGTTCCTTCACCCTCTGTATGTTCTTCCGAACTGCTCTGTGAAGGTGTTGATTCAGAAGAAGCCGTTTCTTCTACCTTGCTGCTTGAAGATGAAGACTCTTCCACTTTTGAAGTGGAACTGCTAGCAGGTGCTGAAGGATCATAAAAATCCTTCAAGGCAGCCGTACGGTTGCTTCCTCCAGTAGAAAGGTAAATCAATACGACAACCATTGCTACAACGATTACAAAGAAGAGGCTAGCTAGAACTGTCAAGACACGATTGGCAACAACGCCTTTTCCCTTTTGTTTACGGTGACGACGTTCCGATCTTGATTCTTCCTCATTGTTTTCATAAATATCTTCTTGCCATGGTTCTTTTTCCATACCTTACTCCTTGTTTTTTTTACATTTTCTTATTACAATATAAATATGAAAATCACACTTATACCCGAACGGTGCATCGCCTGCGGGCTTTGCCAAACCTATTCTGAACTCTTTGATTACCATGATAATGGAATCGTTCGATTTTACGATGATCCAGTTGAATTGCAAAGAGAAATCGCTGAGACCAGCGATGTTCTGGAGGCCATCAAAAATTGTCCTACACGTGCACTTCTAAAAGATCGGTCATAGTTTAAAAGGGAGATTGATATTGTAGATTCTTTTTATCACTTTAACCCCTTCATCTATTAGTTTAGCATATTTCTAGGTAAAATTATAGTCTTTTCCGGCTATTTTTTCCTTCAAAAATAGAAAGATCACTTTTTTCTTTAACGAGATAGAGTGGTCTTTTTTTGGTCTCTAGATAAATCTTACTGATATACTTGCCTAGAATCCCAATGGTCAGGAGTTGAATTCCTCCAAGAAAGAGAATGACAGCCATCAGAGAGGTCCAGCCAGATGTCGGATTTCCCAAGATAAGGGTCCGAAACACCACAAAAACAGTCATCATAAAAGAAATAAAACAAGATAGGAGTCCCGCTACAAAGGCTATACTTAAGGGAAAATCTGAAAAGTTGAGAATCCCTTCAATCGAGTAGAAAAAGAGCTGCCTAAAACTCCAACTGGTTTCGCCAGCCTGTCTTTCAACATTTGGATAATCAAGATAGTGCGTTCGAAAACCAACCCAGGCAAAGAGACCCTTAGAAAAACGATTGGATTCGGTCAAGGCTAAAATAGCATCCACCACAGACCTTCTCATCATCCGAAAATCACGGACACCCGAGGGCAGAGCTACGGGGCTGATTTTTTGCATGAGGAGGTAAAAGAGATCGGCACAGAAGCTACGAAGGAAGGGTTCTCCCTCCCGACTAGTTCTCCGTGTCCCAACACAGTCTAAGTCTGCATTTTGGTCTAGTAAGGCTTTCATCTCAAGTAGCATACTAGGAGGATCCTGAAGGTCTGCATCCATCACGACCACCAAGTCTCCAGTTGCATGCTGCAAGCCTGCATACAGAGCTGCTTCTTTCCCAAAATTTCGCGAGAAAGAAATGTAATGTACCGCAGGATTTTGCTCCCGATAGGCCTTCAAAAGCTGCAAGGTCCCATCACTTGAGCCATCGTCTACAAAGACATACTCGATCTCTGCTCCTAATTCTGGAAGCAGAGCTTCCACAGACTGATAAAAAAGAGGAAGTACTTCCTCTTCGTTTAAACAAGGGACAATGATTGAAATCATCATCTTAGTCTTCAAATCCATTTGGATGCTTGCTTTGCCAACGCCATGCGTCTTCACACATTTGGGTGATGTCGAGTTCTGCTTCCCAACCCAGTTCAGCTTTGGCTTTTGCAGGGTCTGAGTAGCAGGCAGCGATATCACCTGGGCGACGTTCTACGATGCGGTATGGAATGGGACGTCCTACCGCTTTTTCCATGTTTTGGATAATTTCAAGAACTGAATAGCCTTTACCTGTTCCAAGGTTGTAAATGTTAAGGCCTGAACCTTTTTGGATCTTTTGTAGAGCTGCAACGTGACCTTTGGCTAGGTCTACAACGTGGATATAGTCACGAACACCTGTTCCGTCCTCAGTTTCATAGTCATCACCGAAAACTTGCACTTGCTCTAGTTTACCAACTGCTACTTGCGCAACATAAGGCAAGAGATTGTTTGGAATTCCATTAGGATTTTCTCCCAAGTCTCCACTTTCATGCGCTCCGATTGGGTTGAAGTAACGAAGCAAGACCACATTCCATTCTGAGTCTGCCTTGTAGATATCCGTCAAAATTTCCTCTAACATGAGCTTAGTACGGCCGTACGGGTTGGTCACTGAAAGTGGGAAATCTTCTAAGATTGGAACTGTATGAGGGTCTCCGTAAACTGTCGCCGAAGAACTGAAGATGATGTTCTTACAGTTATTTTCTTCCATGGCTTTTAGCAGGCTGACAGTTCCAGCGATATTGTTGTCATAGTAGGCAAGAGGGATACGTGTTGATTCACCAACAGCCTTCAAACCCGCAAAGTGAATCACACCAGTCGGTTCTTCCTGCTTAAAAATATCTCTGAGGGTATCTGTGTCACGGATATCTGCCTCATAAAAAGGAATCTCAACTCCTGTGATTCTTTCAACAACTTCTAAACTTTTACGATTGCTATTGACAAGATTATCCACCACAACCACTTGATGACCTGCTTGGATCAACTCAATAACAGTGTGGGTTCCGATAAATCCGGCACCGCCAGTTACCAAAATCTTTTCTTGCATCTTTTTTCCTCGATTCTCGGATTATTTTTTCTTATTTTATCATTTTTGATAGGGAATGTCATTTGCCATCCTAGGGGGGAGGCTAAAATTTCAGTAAAATTCTATTCTCTTTTTACTCGTTTGACATAGTTTGCAATTGGATAATTTACTGGATCCAAGGTCAACTCCTTGTCTTGGATCAGTTGAGCTAAGTGGTAACCAATGATAGGCCCAGTTGTGAGACCTGATGACCCTAGCCCACTAGCCGCATAGACACCTGCTAAGCCTGGGACTTGCCCAAAAAATGGAGAAAAATCACTGGTATAGGCACGGATTCCTACTCGCTCACCTCTTATAGTAGCTTCAGCCAAGGCTGGGTAGTATGGCAAGGCTGCTTCCTCCATTTGTTGGAGCAAGGTTTCATCCACTGTCAAATCAAATCCCATATCATTTTCATGGGTAGCGCCCAAGGACAATTTCCCACCTACAAAAGGGATTAAATCCCACTCTCCTTCCGGCATAACAACAGGGTAAGATTCCATATCTAGGGTAAGTTGATAATCTCGGAGTTGCCCTTTCTGAGGACGAACATCTACCTCATATCCTAAAGGTTTCAAAATGTTCCCCAACCAAGCTCCCGTCGCCAAAATAACCTGTTCAAACACCTCTTCACCAATCTGGTAGCCTGATGATACAGGAGTCAGACTCACTTTTTCTTTGACCTGCTTGACTTGACTGGCTTCCAGCAAACGAGTCACTAAGAGTTGACCATCTACTCTCGCTCCACCAGAAGCATAGAGCAAGCGGTCAAACCCTTGCAGACCAGGAAAGTAGTTATTAGCAGATGCTTGATCCAGAATAGCTAACTGGCCTATCAAGGGAGATTCTTCTCTGCGCTGAAGAGCTAGTTGATAGAACTCCTCCAGCTTTGATTCATCCTTTTTCAAGAGAAAAACTCCTGAGCGTTGGTAAAAGTCGATTTCCTGACCAGACTTTTCTAAATCAGCCAACAAACCCACATAAAAGTCAGCTCCCAAGCGCGCCATCTTGTACCAGGCTTTATTACGGCGTTTGGAAAACCAAGGACTGATAATTCCCGCTGCTGCCTTGGTTGCCTGACCCTGTTCATGATCAAAAACGGTCACCTCTAGGTCACTTTCTTTCGAGAGGTAGTAGGCAGCAGTTGCCCCTACAATCCCTGCTCCAATAATGGCAACTTTTTTCATTGTCTTCACTTCCTAACTAGATATGGTGGAAAGGATTGGTTAATGCTTGACTAGGTATGATATCAATGGTCCAATCATTTTCTGCCTTCCATTGAGTAAGAAGTGCTGCGATTTTTTCCACAAAAAGCACTTCGATATAATGTCCTGGATCCAATGCCATCAGACCATCAGACAACATATCCTGAGCTGTGTGGTAGTAAATGTCACCAGTAATATAGACATCTGCCCCCTTAGCTAAAGCATCAGGATAGAAAGACTGACCACTACCACCGCAAATGGCAACTCTTGAAATTTCCTTCTGCAAATCACTTTCTTGATAATGCACCATTCGAAGGCTATCTAGACCAAAGACTTGCTTAACATGCTGGGCCAATACCCCAAAAGTCTGAGGCTGAATATTCCCAATCCGCCCAATCCCACGTTCAGGGCCTGTTTCCTGCAGATAAGTCGTCTCCTCAATGCCTAGCATCTGGCAGAACCAATCATTAAGGCCGTTCTCAACAATATCAATATTGGTATGGCTGACATAAACTGCGATATCATGCTTAATCAAATCAATGTAAATCTGATTTTGCGGACGGCTGGCTACCAAATCCTTAATCGGACGGAAAATGGGCGCGTGCTTAACAATAATCAAATCCACACCCTTTTCAATGGCTTCCGCCACCGTTTCTTCACGAATATCCAGAGCAACCATGACCCTTTGGATATCCTTGTCTAGAGTCCCGATTTGCAGGCCACGACTGTCCCCCTCCATGGAAAATTCTTGAGGGCAAAAGTCTTCATAACGTTTAATCACTTCACTTGCTAACATGGAGCACCTCCTTGATGGCTTGAATTTTATCTACTAGAACTTGACGTTCCTCCAGATTTTTTTCTGGGATTTGGCTAAGAGCGAACTCTAGCTTAACAGCTTCTTTTTGCCATTTTTTGATAAAGACTGGGCTGACTTCTTTGGACAAGAAAGGACCAAAGCGGACATCACTGGCTGATAACTTCATTTGTCCTGCTTCCACCACTAGAATTTCATAAAACTTGCCAGCTTCTTCTAGGATGCTTTCGGCTACAATCTGAAATCCGTGCTCTTGTAACCAGAGACGCAAGTCGTCTTCACGATTATTGGGCTGGAGGATTAAACGTTCTACATCAGACAACTTGTCCAAGCCTTCTTCTAATATGGTCGCAATCAAACGCCCTCCCATACCAGCAATGGTGATAACCGACACTTGGTCTTCCTCTTCAAAGGCTGCCAAGCCATTGGCTAAACGGACTTGGATTTTCTCCTTTAGACCATGAGCTTCAACATTCTTAAGCGCAGACTGGTAGGGACCATCCACCACCTCGCCTGCAATGGCGCCTTCAATTTGACCTCTCTCGACCAACTCGATAGGCAGATAAGCATGGTCACTCCCCACATCAAGTAAAATGGCTCCCTGTGTCACAAAGGACGCCACCAATTCTAATCTCTTTGAAATCATCTTCTCTCACTTTCCAAAACTCTGTTACCTCTTATTATACCATATTTCAGCTGGCAATCTTGCACCTAAAAAGACCACAATCGACAGATTGCAGCCTTTCTTTATTTTCTAGCTTGATAACGACTGGTTAAGATAAATATCACAGTAAAGACAGCCATCATGACAAGGTAAACAGGGAATGTTTGTCCTGTAAGTGTCGAAATTTCAAGCAGTTTCTGGATTCTTGGGAAGAGAGCTGTAGCTAGGAAACCTCCTACTGACCAAACAATCAAGAGGACACGCCAGAGGGTAAATGGCATGCAGGCTCTAAATACGGATAAGAAACCAATAGACCCCAAGAGATAATAGAGTAGAGTTGAGATTTCTAACTCAGACCAACCTTGGCTAGTTCCAAAAATTTTCACAAAGAGAACACTGAAGACGACCATGAGGGCACTTGGTAGGGCACGAAGCATGGATCTTCTGAGGAAATTTGGCTCAACAGGTTTGATATTTCGCTCAAAAGTCAGAACGAATGGTGGGAAACCTTCCACGAACTGGTCGATCATGGTAATCTGAATCGGAATGAAAGGGAAAATCAAAATCCACTCAGACCGCCCTAGTAAAACACTAGCAATACAAATCACCGCAAGCAAGAAGGAATAAATCGTCTTAATCAAGAAAATCGGTGCGATGTGGGCGATGTTATTGACCACACGACGACCTTCAAAGAGAATCTCAGGAACATCATTGAAGTCTGAGTTCAAGAGAACCAGATTGGCAATCTGACGAGTCGCCGGATCTCCCTCCGCCATCACGATCGAACAATCTGCCTCACGAAGGGCTAAGATATCATTGACTCCGTCCCCTGTCATAGCCGTTGTATGCCCTGCTTTTTTCAGAGTTTGGATGATGAGTTTCTTTTGATGAGGGGAAACACGTCCGAAAATAGCTGTCTCTTCGGCCATGGCAACCAATTCCTCATCCGTGATCTTTGAGCAATCTACATAGCTGTGATAGTCTGCAAAACCAGCCTTCTGGGCAATGCTGGAAACCGTAACCGGATTGTCACCAGAGATAATCTTGAGTCCCACTTCCTGAGAACGAAGATAGTCTAGTGTCTCAGCTGCTCCTTCTCGAATCGGATCCAAGATTTCCAACAAGGCCAGGGCCTGAATATCAGATGGTTTCTGAGGTTTGTGATGATCTAGTTTTTCCTGACTGAGGGCTAAGACCAAGACACGTGACCCTCTCTCCAAGGCCTCTCTAGCTTCTGGGACTTCAGTGTCCAACAACATTTCAGGCGCTCCTAGGAAAACCGTTCCTAGCCCTTCTAACTCCATAGCTCCCCACTTGCGATCGCTTGAGAAAGGAAGATTCGAAAGCATAGGATAGGAAACCTGACCTTGGAAACGCTGGCGAATAGCCTGGGCTGTTGGATTTTTATCCTCACTATGAGCTATGTAGCTGGTCAGAATATTAGTAATAGCCTCTTCACCATAAGTTTCCGTCAGAGGAAGAACCGCCTCCACTTGCATCTTTCCTTGGGTGATGGTCCCCGTCTTGTCCAGACAGAGCATATCCACGCGCGCTAAGGTCTCGACAGAGTACATCTCCTGCACCAAAACCTTTTTCAAGCCCAGCTTGATCACCGCAGTCAAGAGCGAAGTAATGGTCAAAAGGGCAATTCCCTTAGGCAACATTCCCAAAAGGGCAGTCGATGAATTTACAACAGATGACTTGAGGGGCAAACCCTTTAAAATCAAGGCTTCTAACAAGAGAGCTAGACCAAAGGGAATGATAATCTTCCCAGTAAAACCGGCTAGCTTGTCTAGCGATTTCATGATACGGGAGTTGATTGGTTTCACTGTCTTAGCTTCCAGCATGAGTTTGGCAGCATAGTTTTCTGCCCCGACATGGTGAACTTGAGCCAAAACTGCGCCACTGGCTAGGAAACTCCCTGACAAGAGCAAGGCATCCACTTCCTTTTGCACCAAATCACTCTCCCCCGTCAACATGGCTTCATTGACTTCCGCAAATCCTTCCAGAACCAGAGCATCACTAGGAATCTGCTCCCCAGCAGACAAACGAATGACATCTCCTAGAACCAACTCTTCTGGATCGAGAGCAACTTCTTGACCCTCACGAATGGTTTTGACCTTTTCCTTGGTCATGAGATTGAGCTTGTCCACCATGTGTTTGGCCCGTAGCTCAGTCACAATCCCAGAAAAAGCGTTAAAGCAGATAACGGCAAAGAAGACCAGATTGCTCCAAGCCTGCACAAAGGCCAGCGCTAGAGCAATAACAAAGTTTAATGCGTTAAAAAGTGTAAAAACATTTCGTTTGAAGATTTGCCAAGTACTGGTACTGGCTGAAGCGGTAAAGTCATTGACCAAACCTTGAGCCTGTCTTTCCTTGACTTCTCTTTGGGTTAATCCCATAATCTTATTTTTATCCATAAATTCTATCATATCATTTTTTTTTAAAGAATTCTAATCCCATCTAAAACTGTTGGCTGATAACTGAAAAAGTTTGCCAGTAGTCTTTTGATAAGGTATAATAATAAAAGCAATACAATCGAAGGAGATCTCATGTTTTATACTTATTTGCGTGGACTAGTCATGCTGATCTTGTGGTCCATCAATGGCAATGCCCACTATCACAATACTGATAAAATCCCTAGCCGAGACGAAAACTATATCCTCGTCGCACCTCACCGTACCTGGTGGGATCCTGTTTACATGGCCTTTGCGACCAAGCCAAAACAGTTCATCTTTATGGCCAAAAAAGAGCTGTTTAACAACCGTATCTTTGGCTGGTGGATCCGTATGTGTGGCGCCTTTCCTATCGACCGAGAAAAACCTAATGCCTCTGCTATCAAATACCCTATCAATGTCCTCAAAAAAAGCGACCGTTCTCTCATCATGTTTCCAAGTGGGAGCCGTCACTCAAACGATGTCAAGGGTGGAG
>CAUSPE010000038.1:0-12474 GCA_963533485.1 uncultured Streptococcus sp. | reverse complement strand
CGTTTATCTCTTTTAAAAATCTCCTACTCCGATCAATCGGACCAGCACTAACTGTTGGGAAAAAGAGCAAAAACTGTAAGTAATCTTTTACACTGATTTTTTCTTTGATCAAGCCATCCGATATCTCTAGCATGATCTGAATGGTCTTAAAGGACATGTAAGAAATTCCAATAAAGGTCAACAAATGCAGAGAAGTCAGGGCAAAGACTTTATTGATCACCAAAGGAAGGATGGAAAGGAAAACCAGTGGTTTCAGCCACTTTGCCTCTATCCGCTGTGCTAGAAAAACCAGAAAATACTGGTAAACGATAAAGGCGAGCAAATAGACAATCATCGCTCGACTCTTACCATAGATAGCTCCTGCAAATAAGAGGGAGAGCGCCAAAATATAGTAGTCCTTACGTTTTTCAAAAAAGTTTACCACAAAACCAATCAGTAAAACTACAAACAAGAGAAGGAAAAACTCATTCCCCTCGAAATAATTCATACCAGCCAAACTCCTTTACATTATCATCCCTTCTACAGCAAAGTTTCTGACTTGCTAATTGGGGACCTTTGTTTATTATAGCATATTTCTAAAAAGAAGCTTTATCCTTCTTGCATTTCGGTTAGAAAACAAAAAGGAGTCCCGTTGAACTCCTTCCATTATTTATGACTTAATTTCTTGGTCAAGAAATCTCCCAAGAACTGGATTGTAAAGATAATCAAGATGATAATAATGGTTGCCAAGATAGTCACATCGTGATTGTAACGGTTGAACCCATAGGCAATGGCCACATTACCGATACCACCAGCTCCAACCGCTCCCGCCATAGCTGTTTCACCAACAAGGGAAATCAAGGTCACAGTCGTCACACGAATCAAATCTGGAAGACCTTCGGATAGGTATACCCCAACGATATCCCAGAAAGTCGCTCCACTAGCTTGAGCCGCTTCAATCACACCACCATCCAACTCAGCCAAGACGACCTGCACCTGACGTGCAAAGAAGGCAAATACCGCAAAAGAAAGTGGGACAAGGGCTGCATTTGGCCCGATACTAGTCTTCACAATCAAGTGAGAAAGTGGTGACATAATTGCCAAGAGGATGATGAAGGGAACCGCACGGAAAATAGAGGTAATCTTGTCTAAAATCCAGAAGATAACCTTATTTTCCAAAACACCGCCTGGCGCTGTCAAGACAAGGAAAAGACCTGCCACCAGTCCCAAGAATCCTCCGATAATGAAGGAAAGAACTGTCATATAAAGAGTAAGGTAAATAGCTGTTCCCCAGCCTGCCTGACCAGACCAGCCCATCTTATAGACATTTGGTAAGTAAGTTTGAATCAAGTCTGTCATTTTACTGTCCTCCCTTCAGTACTTTTAACTGGACACCCGCTTGACGGATAGCCTCTTGAGCGCCTGCTAGCGCTGCTTTTTCACCAGACAGCACCACAACCAATTCTCCAACGGGAGTACCATCTAGGATTTCGATATTTCCATAAAGGATATTAGCCGTTACTTGGTAATGCTTGTACAATTCATTCAAAAGTGGCTCGTCTGTCGAAGCCCCTGCATACTTGAGCTGCACTAAGATACTGTTCTCAGATAAATGCTCTGCGATTTCTTGCTTCTCAATCTTAACCATGGCTTCATCAATACCTGTCGCAGTTGAGATAAAGTCCTGAGTCAAAGGTTGTTTAGGGTCTGAAAAAATTTCAAGAACACTACCCTCTTCAATCAAACGACCATCCTGCATAACTGCCACACGGTTAGCAATATCTTTGACAATCTGCATTTCGTGTGTAATCAAGACAACGGTCAAGCCTAATTTTTGGTTCAAATCTTGCAACAAGGCTAGAATCTGCTTGGTTGTCTTAGGGTCAAGAGCAGAAGTTGACTCATCTGAAATCAAAATTTTCGGATCATTTGCCAAGGCACGCGCAATAGCCACACGCTGTTTTTGCCCTCCTGATAGTTGTGAAGGGTAGTTTTCAGCACGATCCGCCAAGCCAACCAAGTCCAACAACTTAGCTACTTTAGCTTTCTTTTCTTCCTTGCTGAGTCCAGAGTGTTTGAGGGCAAAGGCTACATTTTCCTCTGCTGTCTTTTGACTCATCAGGTTGAAATGCTGGAAAATCATCCCAATGTCTTGACGTTTCCGACGTAACTGCTCCGCCGTCAAAGTGACCTTACCATCAAAAATCACATCGTCGTCAATGGTAATTTTCCCTGCAGATGGTTTTTGCAAGAGGTTAATCACCCGTACAAGAGTGGATTTCCCTGCTCCAGAATATCCAACGATTCCGTAGATATCCCCTTCTTGGATGTGAATGGTCACATCCTTGACCGCTGTGATGGTTCTCTTCTTTTGGTGAAAAGTCACATCGATCTGATCTAACTTGATAATATCTCTACTCATAGCTTCTAATCAGCTCCTCTACTAATTCAATATGGGTGTAGTAATCGGCGATTCGCACATTTTCATCTCCACCGTGGTCTCGGCTATTGGCATTTCCTAGACCGAAGGCTACCATTGGTACCTCTAGGGCATCAAAGACCGTATGCATAGGTCCTGTCCCCGCCGTTGTCGGCAAGACTGATACGCCCTGTGGATAGAATTTCTTGGCCAACTCGATGACATTGAGAATGGCTGGCGCACTCATATCGCTTCGATAGCTCATCTCTCCCAAGGTATAATATAATTCTACCTTATCAAAACCATTTTTGTCTAGCTGTTTCCGAATTTTTTCCAGAACATCATGTGGTTCTAAGCCAGGAACCAGACGAACTTCTAGCTTGGCATTAGCTTCTGCTGGCAAAATCGTTTTAACCCCTTGACCTTGATAACCTGACTGAATCCCTTCGATATTAAGGGCTGGATCGAAAAAGAAACGTTTTAGGAAGGCTACACGATCCTCTTGTAAGAGAGGCAATTCCAAGCCATAAATGCGACTGATTTCCTCAGGATTACGTTGGGCGTAGGTATCTACCAAGGCTAGTTCTCGTTCATTTGGCTCTTGAACATCCTCATACAAGCCTTCTACCAAGATACGTCCATCAGCAGCACGTAGGCTACTTAAGGCCTGGATAAGATACCACGGCGCTGACTCCACGACACCACTATAACTCGAGTGGATATCCACATCCGCACTTTTGACCTTAGCATCAAAGGTTATAATTCCCTTGTTTCCGCCAGAGATTTCCAGCTGTTCCAAGGCGTTCTTGGTCCCTTGCTCCCAGACTAGCAAGTCCGCCCCACGAAGTTTGTCTGCGTGTTTCTCTAAATACTTATCTAGATCCATGGAAGCAGACTCCTCTGCCCCTTCCATGATAAAGCTGATATTGACAGGCAGGTCATCATGGTGCTGCATATACTTTCTCAAAGCACTCAAACGAGCTGTGATGTGGCCTTTGTCATCGTCAACCCCACGCCCATACATAAAGCCATTTCGCACAGAAAGGGTAAAAGGATCCTCTGTCCACACCTGGTCGCCATCCGCTGGCACGGTGTCATAGTGATTATAGAAGATCAAGGTCTTGGCATCCGGACGCGAACTCTTGAAATGCGCCATGACAAAGGGAGCCGTATAGCTCTCATCAATCTCCACTTCAGCCCCTACACGCTTGAAAATCTCACCCAGATAGTTTGCGACCTCCTTGAGTCCAACCTGCTGGGCAAAGACTGATTTCTTGGAAATTAAGGTGCGCAAGACTTCAAAATAATGTTGGGCCACATGATCCTTCTCAAATTTTTCAATCTGCTCTTGTTCGCTAGGAAAAACCATTTTCTCTCTCTTTCTACTACGTACTTGTGTCCTCAGAACGACCACAAGTGCCTCTTTAAAATCGACTCTCTATACAAAAGCAAGAGGTGGAAACTCTCTCCCACCTCCCTGTGTCTTATTACCAAACTGGTTGGTCCAAACCGTCTGATGTTTCTTCGATAACTTTTTTCACTTCATCAGTGTGGTAAGCTGCGATAATTTTCTTGATGGCATCCGCTTTAGGTGATGATTCCCAATCTTTTTTCGCAACGATGATGTTGTACCATTGTTTTGAGTTTTCATCAGCTTGTTCTTTGAAGAGTGCTTTCTTGTAGTCCAATTTTGCTTCTGTAACGAAGGTATTGTTTACAACAGCAGCATCAACTGATGACAATGAACGAGCTGTTTGGCTAGCGTCCAATTCAGTAATTTTCAAGTTCTTTGGATTTTCTGTGATGTTAGCAACTGTTGCAAGAGCAGTTCCAGAAACATCCAATTTAATCAAACCAGCTGATTGAAGCAAGTAAAGCGCACGGCTTTCGTTTGTTGCATCGTTTGGTACAGCGATTTCACCGTTATCTGGGATTTCTTCCACTTTAGTGTACTTGTTTTCTTCCCCATTTTTACCTGAGTAAAGGCGGATTGGTGAAATGTAGGTATCTGCAATCGCTACAAGGTCTTTTCCGTTTTCTTTGTTCCAGTTGTTCAAGAAGTTGTAGTGTTGGAAAGCGTTCAAGTCTACTTCACCATCAGCAGTTGCCTTGTTTGGTTGTGAGTAGTCAGTGAACTCTGTGAATTCCAATTTAATTCCATCTTTTTCAACCAATTCTTGGATTTTATCCCAACGCGCTTCTTCAGAACCGCTACGGTTAACTGTTGCAATTTTGACAACTGTTTCATTGTCCGCTTTCTTTTCTGAATTTCCGCAAGCTGCAAGAGCCAAACCTGCGACTGTAGCAAGAGCTGCTACACCGAGCCATTTTTTAATTTTCATGATTCTATCTCCTTTAAAAATAATACCGTAATAGTATCTCATACTTTATTTGATTTAGCAAATTGTTATTAGATAGGCAGACATATAGTTTGAAACTATATACCTAAAAATTGAGAAATCATCCGCCTCTCTCAGACTGGATGATTTCATACGACTATTTAATATCAGCTTCTGCTGGAAGGTAAGTATCTCCGAAGAACTGTTTAGACAATTTTTCAAGAGTTCCGTCTTTGTAGAGTTCTTGGATACGTTTGTCTACAAATGATTTCAACTCATCTTGACCTTTAGCAAGAAGTGGGTAAACGTAAGGTTGTTGGTCGCTTGGAAGTTCAATGACTTTCAAGTTGTCCAAACCTTGGTTCTTGATAACTGTTTCAACACCGATCTTATCAAAGATCTTGTAGTCAAACTGACCATCGCTCAAACGAGACATGATTTGTTGGAAATCAGCCTTGGTGTAGTTAAGAACCGTTGGATTGTCTGCGTGTTGTTTGTTATAATCTTCTAGCTGTTTAGCTGATGTTGTCCCTTGAACAACCTCAGTAGACTTGCCTCCGATATCATCAAGTGATTTGATGCTGTCGTCGTCTTTCTTCACAACGAGAACGTTAGGGTTTTTAGCAGTTGGCGCTGCATAAAGGTACTTTTCAGCACGTTCTTTGGTATAGCTGATATTGTTCACAGCCATTTGATAACGGTCGCTATCAAGACCTGCAAAGACACCTGACCACTCTGTCTTTTCAAACTTGACATCGTATTTGTCAGAGTCTTTAAAGATAGCACGGACTACTTCAATCTCATAACCAGTCAACTCACCATTTTCTTCGTAGTTAAATGGTTTTGGTGAAGCATTGGTTGCAACGATGATTTCTTTCTTACCAGATGCTGCTTCGCTAGTTGCAGTATCTTTCTTATCTCCACCTGAGCAAGCTGCTAGTACACCTGCGGCAACAAGTCCTAGAGCAGCAAGAGATGAATATTTGACGATTTTTTTCATGTCATTTCCTCCAAAATAGAATACTTTACTATCTTAACAGAAAATATTTTTTTTCGCCATTATATGATATCTATCTCGGTGATAGGTTTTTTTTATGGCTGACTAAAAGACCAGACGCAAGACTGCAATCAAGACCACTCCAAAAAGAACCGTACCTACTAGATTGCGGTAGCGAAAGGCTACCCAAGCCGTTGGAAAGACTGCTAAAAAGTCCAGCCATTTGATCTGAGGAAGCCTACCAACCTTGCCAGTCACTACGCTGGAAAGGATCAAGGCAAAGATAATGGAAACAGGCAAAAACTTCAAAAACCGCTCGACAATAGCTGGCAATCCCTTGTACTTAACCAAGATGAAGGGAATCATACGGGGAACCCAAGTCACTAGGCCTGAAAAGATAACGGCTAACAAAAGATATTTACTGACCATCTAAGACCACCCCCATAGTACAACCTAGCAAGGTCGCAAACAGAACAGCTAGCGACTGAGACACTACTGTCAAGAGCAAAAAGAAGGACACCGCAACAACGGCTAGGATCCGCAGCAGATTCCGTACAGGAACCCGTCTTTGCATAATCTGAAATTGCGAAGTAAAAATCCCGATAAACATTCCGACAAGGGCAAAGTCTAAGCCAAAGACCTCAGGATTTGGAAGAAGCCCACCTAAAGCCGTCCCCGCCACTGTCCCAATAAACCAGGCTACATAACTATTGAGATTGTTCCCGTGCATCCACATGGGATGAACCTTGTCTGTATGGGCTAATTCTCCCATCAAAACCCCATAGGTCTCATCTGTCAGGAGACTGGACATGCCGATATTTTGCCAGAGACTAGTATGACGGAAATAGGTCGATGCATGCAAGCTCAGCAAAAAGAGTCGCAAGTTGATCAAAAAAACTGTCATAGCAATGGCTGCCACAGGCGCTTGTACTGCAATCAGTGCCAACATGGCAAACTGGGCGCTCCCAGCATAAACAAAGAGGCTCATCAAGCCCATCTCAACAGGTGTCACATAGGGCGCGCCAATAATCCCACAAGCCAGGCCAATGCTGACATAGCCAAGAGCAGTCGGCATGGCCGCCTGTACACCTTCCCAAAATCCTTTTTCTTTCATCCTTCTCCTCATATTCTCTCCAATTGAGGCTGTTCGTTATCACAGCCACAGCACGGACTATTATAACATATTCAAATAAGAGAAAAAAGTTTCGGATTCGAAACTTATTGCCAGCAAAAAGTGCTGAAGAGGGAGTATCATGGATACATAAGAAATTGATCCACTCGGATAGTATACTTATCGGTTTCTGTGTCTGTAGCATATTTATTTTCTGTTGGATAGACATCAACCCAGAGTTCCCACTGTTGTCCCTTCAATTTGACCTTGTAGCGATAACCGTCATCATAGAGGCCTACTGTATCAGTGGTCATAGACTGGTAATCTGGGAGTTCTTCCAGTTCTTTTTTTACAGTCTGGGATAAGTTATCGAGCAATGCTTGCTGCTCAGCTTTTGAGGTAATGGGAAAATAAGCCGCTACTGTTTCCAAGCGATGCGATTTTGAAAATGTAAAGGTGGCTCGACCAGTATAGCCTTTCAAAGTAATCTGCTCATAGTGATAGAAAAGGCGACCTGTTTTATAGAAATACGGGTCTTCTGCACGCCAAGTATCACGATAGGCCATTTCCTCTTCTTCTACCACTTCGCTAGCCTCTCCAAATACTTCTTTAAAAGATTTAACAGGCATACCAAACGAAAGGGATTCAAACAAGACTAGTTGCGTCTTGTTGATATTCTGGTAAGCTGATAAAAGCATGAGTAAAGCTCCAAGTGCAAGCAGACTACTGACTATTTTTGTAATTTTCATATTTTTACTATACTAAAAAACTCTATCATTTGTCCAAGATAAAAGAGTTAACAATTAACTGGCTTCTATGTCTAGGGTATAGAAGGAAAGGATTACGATGCATGCCTCCGATATTGACTAATCCCAACCCCATACTCCTTATCTTCAAGCTTTTCATGATATCCAAGTTCTGTCGAATAAACCTCGACCCAGAGATCCTCCGTTTGCCCTTGTAATTTGACTTTATATTGATAAGAATCTTGATCTAGTCCTACCATTTCAACTGTCATAGACTGATAGTCTGGTAAAGATTCAATTTCTGTTTTTATAGCCTGCGATAGTTTGTCAAGTAGTTCTTTCTGTTCCATTTTTGAAGCAACAGGAAAAGAAGCCCTCGCTTCTTCCAAGGTATGCCATTTTGAAAATGTAAAATCTGCGCGGATAGTATAGCCTTCCCATCTCATATTTTCGTAATAATAGAAAAGGCGACCTGTTTTATAGAAATACGGGTCTTCTGCACGCCAAGTATCACGATAGGCCATTTCCTCCTCTTCCACGACTTTGTCAGCTGCGACAAATGTATTTTCAAAAGATTCTACAGACATATAAAACGAAAGCGATTTAAACATGACTAACTGCGTACTAGGAAATTCCAAATTTTTAAAATTTTGGTAAGATTTTATAAATAAGATTATCACTCCAAGAGCAAGCAAACCACTGATTATTTTTGTAAATTTCATATTTCTACTATACTAAAAAACTCTATGATTGACAAACTTTGATAGAGTCGGATGCTGTGAAGGGTAAGTGACAAACCGCCATAATAAGAAAAAGACTGGGAAGCCAGCCTTATCTATGTGATGTAAAAATTTCTGCTAAATCTAATATCCAAACACCAGTAAACTGACAGTAATTAAGAAGCTATTCCACAAGATGTGGAGCGCTATTGACCAATAAACTGAACGAGTATAACGAAAGAACATACAGAGTAGCAGACCTGCTCCAGCATAAATAATGAAGTCTGTTAACACCCATCCATATTGCAAAACATGAATAAGACTAAAGAGAGTGGAGGAAGCGATGACATCTATATAGTACTTTTTCAATTGAGATAGTGCTGTCATCAGAAGCCCACGAAAGACCAATTCTTCAACTATCGGAGCAATGAGACTGCCATAGAGAATGCGCGTTACAAAGTAACTAATTCCTGTCAAATTAGCTGCTTCTTTCACAATTGCACTCCCATTTTGCGTGCTGGGAAAGATATGAGTCGTTATATTTACCCACAAAAACATCAATAGAAAGAAAAGAAAGAAGATACCCAGATACGACCAACGGAACTGGAATCGACCGTACTCTTTCCAACGTTGACTCTTTACAATAAGTGCAGTAGCAGCAATTCCCTCAATTACTATAAATAAAATTTGAATCCCATAAAATCCAAAATCGGATAACTGGTTCACTGAGTCTAATTTTGCTACAAGATTAAAAATCGAGTAATAGGACACGAGCACCAAAATTGTCCCTAAATAAAATTTCGTTTCTTTCCTTTTCATAGTTGATCCTTTTAAGTTTTATTTGCGTCTTCTTTCAGCCAAGCTTGCCCAGAGTCCTTTCACCCAATCAAAAGCTCCGTAAGGGCTTGGTCCAATACTACAAACTGACTCGGGAATTTCTATGTCACAGCTAGTGTTCTCTTTTGCTAATTAGGATTATTGAAAAACTCTAAAACAACAAGGGGAGAATCTGACCAATGCCATTGTAGACCATATGCAGTCCAATAGGCCAATAAATGGACTTTGTCACTCTAAACAAGATTGCAAATATGAGACCACCACCCATATATGAGAAAAAGTCTGTCAAAACCCATCCATGATTACTAATATGCAAGACCCCGAATAAAACAGCCGAACCAAGCACATCCAGACCCCATTTCTTGCCTTTTTCCAGAGCTGTCATCACCAATCCACGATAAATTATTTCTTCAAAAATGGGACCTGCAATTACAGGATAGAAAAAATACATCAAAAATGCTGTAGCCCCTGTAAAAGTCGGAATGGCGAGTTGATAAGAAATTTCATTTTTGGTAGGTGGGAAAAGATAAAATGTAACGAAATTCCAAATAACAAAAGCTAGGAGGGCTAGGAAGGAATAAAAAAGATAGGATCCCTTAAATTTTCTACTATTGATTTTCTGCCATTTCCCTGACCAAACCATAACAATAAAAGCAAGCAGAACCACAAGAAAATTCAACAGCATATCCGACAAATAATAGGCAAAGTCAGATAGACCAGCAGCAAGGTCGCTGTGTAAGATCAGACGAATGAGGAACTGGTCAGCAATGACAAGTAAAATAGCTATAATAAAGTAGTAGCGTGAAATTATCTTTTTCATCCTATTTTCTCCTATACTATGAAATAAGGATAGTATAACACGGAAATCACCACATTTTAGAAAATCGCATATTTGACATTTTTTCTCATAGAAATTTCAGATTTGCGATAGTGGATTAATCGATAAGTTCTTTATATTGCTGTAAGCGTAGTTCAAAAAGGGCTATTAATTGGGGATTTTCTAATATTTGCAGAGATTGGATAAAGTGTTCAATCTCTTTTTGATTGCTTCCCTTAGTTTGAAGGAAAATGCTCATCTTCTTTAAAAACTGCCATGATACTTTCTCAAAAACATCATATGGCCGGAGCATACTCTCCAACTCGGCCTCAAAGATCGGGATATAGAAAAAAAGTTTGCGCTCCATGAGCTCTGAGATGATATTAAGATAACCACTTTTCATATACAATTGATTGTGTACCAACTCTTTAAATTCCTTGGATTTTTCAAGTAAAGAGGTGGATAAAAAGATCAGATCTTGATTACTTAAGAAAGGCATGGTATTGCAAAAAAGATAGAGTTCAAACCAGGTCCAAGACTCGATAGCATAGAGATAGGTGGTCAAAAACTCGCTATCTTCCTCTTCTAGCAGATAGTTTTTATCCAAGGAATGAATGGCATCTTTAATCACAATAGCATTCAAACGACGATAGGTCTGTGCCATCTGTTCCTGCTCGACTTCCTCTAATAATTGCTCTAAGCCTGCTATATCTTGATGGGCAAAACGATCCACAACCTTTCGACCAATTCGCATATGTGGTGATTCTTGATAGTTGTTAAGCTTGTGTCCAAACTCATCAAAGGTCACATTTATCGCTTGGATAGCTAGAATCAGCTTGTCTGCAGACAGCATAGACTGTCCCAGTTCAAACTTGGATAATTGGGATGCTGTCAGGCCCTCACAAGCCACATCTGACTGCTTGAGTTTTCTTGCCAGGCGCAATTCCTTGTAAAATTCTCCCAACTCCATTCTCTCAATCATCTGACCACCTCCTAATTTTTACATATTATATCATCATTCTTACAGATTTGTCAAAATATTCTGACATTTTCTGGAGTTAAAAAGCCAGCTCAAAGCTGACTCTTTATTCTATGGTATCAAAGGCGAGACTCGGTTTGGCATTGAGGCCCAAGTCTGCAAAGTTTTCTTTATTCCACTCGCTGACGCTAGCATAGGCAATCATACCTGCATTGTCTCCACAAAGGCGCAGGGGTGGGATGATGACCTTGATATCTGTGATTTCAGCTGCTAGGCGTTCTCTGAGCCCTTTATTAGCTGCCACGCCACCTGCCACGACCAGAGTTTTAACAGAGTATTTTTCCAAGGCCTTCTTGGTTTTGGCCATAAGAATATCCATGACTGCTGCTTGGAAAGATGCTGACAGGTCATCCTTGGACAAGCTTTCTCCCTTTTGCTCGGCATTGTGGTGAAGATTGATAAAGGCAGACTTCAAACCTGAGAATGAAAACTCTAGATTGTCCTCCTTAATCATGGCACGAGGGAAATCATAAATATCCTGCCCCTGATGAGCTAGCTCATCAATCTCGCGACCTGCTGGATAGGTCAAGCCCATGACACGGCCGACCTTATCATAGGCCTCACCAACTGCATCATCCCGCGTTTCCCCAACAATCTTATAATCCCCAGCCTCAGAAACATAGACCAACTCTGTGTGCCCACCGCTGACCAAGAGGGCTAGCAAGGGAAACTCCAAAGGCTCAACGCTCTGAGCCGCCATGAGGTGACCAGCCATGTGATTCACGGGGATCAGCGGAAGTCCATGAGCCCAAGCAAAGGCCTTGGCAGCTGACAAACCAACTAGCAGTGCTCCAACCAAGCCCGGTCCATAGGTAACCGCCACAGCTGTTACATCCTCTTCGGTAATCCCTGCTTCTGCTAGCGCCTCCTCGATACAGGCTGTAATGACCTCGACATGGTGACGACTGGCTACTTCTGGCACTACGCCCCCAAAACGTTTGTGACTCTCAATTTGACTAGCAATGACATTGGACAAGAGCTCATCGTCGTTTTTCAAGACGGCGACACTGGTCTCATCACAGGATGTCTCAAATGCTAAAATATATCTATCCTTCATCTATTTCTCTCTTCATGATGATGGCGTCCTCGACTGGGTCATGGTAGTAGGCCTTTCGCTCAGAGATGACCGCCATCTTTTCTTTCTTGTAAAATGCTTGCGCTCGTTGGTTTGACTTTCTGACTTCGAGGAAAATCTCCTTATCCACTGGCAATTTAGCAAACAAGGCTGACGCAATTCCCTGACCCTGATAGCTAGGCAGTACAGCAATCTGCAGGACTTCCGCTTCAAAGTCTGTCTCCTGCCAGACTAAAAAGCCGACAAGTCGACTTTCATCTTCTGCTAGTGCACAACTGTTCACATCCGAACGCAGAACCTCTTCCACTTGGCCTGCGGTCCAAGGGCTGACCTCATAGACAGCAAGTAAGAGCTGTTCCAGCTCTTCTGCCAGAACTGCCGCGTCCACATCCGAGT
>CAUSPE010000037.1:0-13435 GCA_963533485.1 uncultured Streptococcus sp. | reverse complement strand
TCAAATATGAGCACAATACCTATGCCAACTTGGGTGCCTATATCTGTGAAAATTGCGGATGTAAACGTCCTAATCTCGACTATCGATTGACAAAACTGGTTGAGTTGACCAACAATCGCTCCCGCTTTGTCATTGACGGACAAGAATACGGTATTCAAATCGGTGGACTCTACAACATCTACAATGCCCTAGCTGCGGTTGCCATTGCTCGATTCCTCGGCGCAGATTCGCAACGGATCAAGCAAGGATTTGATAAGAGCCGTGCTGTCTTTGGTCGTCAGGAAACCTTCCATATCGGTGATAAGGAATGTACCCTTGTCCTCATCAAGAATCCTGTTGGTGCAACTCAGGCTATCGAGATGATTAAACTAGCGCCTTATCCATTTAGCCTTTCTGTCCTTCTCAACGCCAACTATGCAGATGGAATAGATACCAGCTGGATCTGGGATGCGGACTTTGAACAAATCACTGACATGGACATTCCTGAAATCAACGCTGGTGGTGTTCGTCATTCTGAAATCGCGCGTCGTCTACGAGTGACAGGCTACCCAGCTGAGAAAATCACTGAAACAAGCAATCTGGAACAAGTTCTCAAAACCATTGAGAACCAAGATTGTAAACATGCCTATATCCTGGCTACCTATACTGCTATGCTGGAATTCCGTGAACTGCTGGCTAGTCGTCAGATTGTTAGAAAGGAGATGAACTGATGGTTTATACTTCACTTTCCTCAAAAGCTGGCAACTACCCCTATCAGCTCAACATCGCCCACCTCTATGGAAACCTCATGAATACCTACGGGGACAATGGAAACATCCTCATGCTCAAGTATGTGGCTGAAAAACTGGGGGCACATGTGACGGTTGACATCATTTCTCTCCATGATGATTTTGATGAAAATCACTATGATATTGCCTTTTTCGGCGGGGGTCAAGACTTTGAACAAAGCATCATCGCAGACGACCTACCTGCTAAAAAAGAAAGCATTGACAACTACATCCAAAACGACGGAGTGGTTCTAGCTATCTGTGGTGGTTTCCAACTATTGGGCCAATATTATGTTGAGGCTTCAGGTAAACGCATCGAAGGGCTCGGTGTCATGGGCCACTACACCCTCAACCAAACAAATAATCGCTTTATCGGTGACATCAAGATTCACAATGAAGACTTCGATGAAACCTACTATGGCTTTGAAAATCACCAGGGACGTACCTTCCTCTCAGATGACCAAAAACCGCTGGGACAGGTGGTCTATGGAAATGGAAACAACGAGGAAAAGGTCGGCGAAGGGGTTCATTATAAGAATGTCTTTGGTTCCTACTTCCACGGGCCTATCCTCTCTCGTAATGCCAATCTAGCTTATCGCCTAGTCACTACTGCCCTCAAGAAGAAATATGGTCAGGACATCCAACTCCCTGCTTATGAGGACATTCTCAGCCAAGAAATCGCTGAAGAATACAGCGACGTCAAAAGCAAGGCTGACTTTTCTTAAACTAAGGAAAATTAGATCAAAGAACTCCCCTATCTTGTCGGAGTTCTTTTTGCCTGTTCTTTTACCCTTCTCCCTTGCATTTTCTCTCATTTTTTGCCAAAATAGAGGGGTAGAAAGAAGGTAGCATATGTCTAAATTACAACAAATCCTAACATATCTTGAATCAGAAAAACTAGACGTCGCTGTCGTATCTGACCCCGTCACTATCAATTACCTCACTGGCTTTTACAGTGATCCCCATGAACGCCAAATGTTCCTCTTTGTTCTAGCAGATCAGGAACCGCTTCTCTTTGTTCCAGCCCTTGAAGTAGAGCGTGCAAGCAGCACTGTTTCCTTCCCAGTTGTGGGCTATGTGGATTCTGAAAATCCATGGCAAAAAATCAAACATGCTCTTCCACAGCTTGACTTCAAACGTGTCGCTGTTGAGTTTGACAATCTCATCTTGACCAAATACCATGGTTTGAAAACAGTCTTTGAAACTGCTGAGTTTGAAAACCTCACTCCTCGCATCCAACGCATGCGCCTCATCAAATCAGCTGACGAAGTGCAAAAAATGATGGTTGCAGGTCTCTATGCGGACAAGGCTGTTAAGGTTGGTTTTGACAATATTTCTCTTGATAAAACTGAGACAGATATCATCGCACAAATCGACTTTGCCATGAAGCGTGAAGGCTATGAAATGAGCTTTGATACCATGGTCTTGACTGGTGATAACGCTGCAAATCCACACGGAATTCCTGGTGCAAACAAGGTTGAAAAGGACGCCCTTCTCCTCTTTGACCTCGGTGTCATGGTTAATGGCTACGCCTCAGATATGACTCGTACGGTCGCTGTCGGTAAACCAGATCAATTCAAAAAAGACATTTACAACTTGACCCTTGAAGCCCAACAAGCTGCCCTTGACTTTATCAAGCCAGGTGTGACTGCACATGAAGTTGACCGCGCTGCACGTGAAGTCATTGAAAAAGCTGGTTATGGTGAGTACTTCAATCACCGTCTCGGTCACGGTATCGGTATGGATGTTCACGAGTTCCCATCTATCATGGAAGGAAACGACATGGTCATCGAAGAAGGCATGTGCTTCTCTGTTGAACCAGGTATCTATATCCCTGGTAAAGTCGGTGTTCGTATCGAAGACTGCGGTGTCGTCACTAAGGATGGCTTTGACCTCTTTACAAGCACCAGCAAAGATTTGCTTTATTTTGATTAATGGTATTATTTTATGTTAAATGATTTCTTTAAATTAGTTGACAACGTTACTAACGAAACTTCTAAGGTTGTAAATGGTATCGTTAATGAATCCTCGAAGGTTGTTAATGATATTGCTAATGAGACTTCAAAAGCCGTAAAAATAGTTGTCGATGAAACTTCAAAAATAACTGGCAATACTGTAGATGGAGCTGTGAATATAGTCAATAATACTATGACAGGAATTTCTAATGTTATAAGTATTCCAGGTAAAGTTGTAAATATTATTCTTGAAGTACACTCATGGAATAGTCAAGAGCGTCTTGAAAAGAAACAAGATGAGGAGCTTAGACAATCTTTATCCATTCAATTTCCAGAATTCTTAAATCAAGAAGAGTTCAATAGAATAATTCACGAAGAAACCGATAAAATTATTCGAATAAAAAAAGTAGAAATTAGCCAAGCTTTAATTAATTTGGAGGTATATTCAAATAGTCGAATTTCAACTTGGTGTTTTACTTTAGATTATAATGATTATGGAATTTTAACAGGAAAAGTTAGAATCTCAAGTGAAAACACTGACTCAAGTATGCCTAAAAATGTTAGTTTACGAATTTCGGAGCGGCTTAATGATATTTTAAAGAATCAGTATATTCTTCCACCTGATGATTATGAGATTTTACTTGCAAAAGAACCTTTCGAAGTAAAAGAGCTTTTTGAGAATATTGGATTTCATAATGTAACATTACTTGAAGAAAAATATGAAAAATTACCTCATTTTATTAAGAATTACAAAATACATAGTATTACAATAGAAAATTGCAAATATTTTGATAAAGATTCCTATTTTGATAGTAATTCTTCTGTTGTAATTTCCTATTATCTACAGGAAGACTGAGAGTCAAAATAATAAAACGCATAGTATCAAGTTTATTCAACACCTGATACTATGCGTTTTTTGATTTTAAAGACTTTTGACTCAACCTCTCTACTTAATCTTCTTGACGCTCTGAAAGACTACAAATCCCACAACCATTCCCAAGGTATTTTGCAGGAAGTTTGGAAGAATTTCTGGTAAGGCTGCTGACCAGCCATTCATTAGGGTTGAGCCTAGAGCGTAGCCACTTACCATGACGATAGTAGCTAAGACTAGGCCCAGCCATTGCCATTTCCCTTTAAAACCTGCAAAAAATCCTTGCAAGCCATGGTTTACCAAGCTAAAGAACATCCACTGTGGAAAGCCTGATAAAAGGTCAAGCAGAAAAGCTGCTAGTCCTCCAACGACGGCCCCTTCTTTACTGCCAAAGTAAAAGGCAGTAAAGAAAATACCTGCATCCAAGAGAGTCAATATTCCTGTCGCCGTTCCAATTTTCAAGTAATAACCTAGGACTACTGAAAGGGCGGTTAGAAGGGATACAAGGGCGATTTTAGTTGTTTTTGTTTGCTTCATATTGTCTTACTCCATATTGATCTGCTTGTGCAATAGCACGGTAAACGAAAGCTTTAGAATTTTCTACTGCTGGTAAAAGTTCAGCCCCTTTAACCAAGTGACTGGCGATGCTTGAGGCAAAGGTACATCCTGCACCAGCATTTTGGCCTTGAATGACTGGGTTTTCTAGAACAGTGAAAGTTTGTCCATCATAAAAGACATCCACTGCCTTGTCCTGACTGAGGCGATTGCCTCCCTTGATAATAACTGCTGGCGCTCCTAAATCATGCAATTTCTGCGCTGCTGCTTTCATGTCTTCCAAGGTTTTAATTTCCTGACCAGCCAATAATTCTGCTTCAGGAAGATTTGGCGTAACCACACTGACATGAGGGAAAAAGCGAATCAACTCTTGACAGAGTTGGCTGACTGCCACATCATGCGTTTCCTTGCAAACCAAAACTGGGTCCAATACCACAGGTACTCCTGGACTCTGCTTGATAAAGTCCAAGGCCTTCTCAGCTACGCTGACAGTAGGAAGAAGGCCAATCTTAATCCCTGCAAACTCGACATCACGTAAGCTATTCAACTCATGTTGGAAAATAGTATCATCCGTAGGGAAGACTTCAAAGTCCTTTTCGGTCAAGGCCGTCAAACAAGTGACAGCTACAAAGCCATGCAAGCCATTCAAGGTATAGGTAGCCAAATCAGCTGACAAACCACCACCACTAAAAATATCATTCCCAGAAAGGGCTAAAATACGATTATTCTTCATAACGAATCTCCTTTAAATACAAGCCATTCGGTGCTGCTGTTGGACCTGCAAGTTGCCTGTCCTTCTTCTCCAAAATCAATTCAATCTGCTCAACTGGCATTCGATTATTTCCGATTTTGAGCAGTGTCCCCACCATATTGCGAATCTGCTTATACAAGAAACCATTTCCTGAAAAGGTAAAGGTCAAAAACTGCCCTGTCTCATCAACACTAAGACTAGCTTCTGTAATGGTCCGAACCTTGTCCTCTACACTAGTCCCAGATGCTGTAAAACCGGTGAAATCATGAGTTCCCTCTAGCTTTTTGATTGCCATCTGCATCCGCTCCACGTCGAGCGGATAAGGAAAGTGAGTGGCATAGTGACGGCGCATCGGATTCTTAGGACGCCCCCTATCTACTATAAACTCATAGGTCTTGCTGTGTTTTGCATAACGGCAATGAAAATCATCTGCCACAATCTCAATTGAAATCACATCGATATCTTCTGGTGACTGGGTATCCAGAGCAAAACGGAGTTTTTCCTCATCCATCTGATAGGGCAGGTCAAAATGAATAACCTGACCAAGAGCATGGACCCCACTATCCGTCCTACCAGCACCGTGTACAGCGATGGCTTGCCCCTTATTGAGTCTTGTTAAGGTTTTCTCAATTTCCTCTTGAACGCTCCGCGCATGAGGCTGGCGCTGAAAACCAGCAAAGGCATAACCATCATAGGAAATAGTTGCTTTATATCTTGTCATAACTTCTATTTTATCAGGAAATAAAAGTGTAAACAAGTTTAAAAACCAATAATTGTCTGGGTACAAAATTCCCAAAAAGAAAAACTTAGGAAACCAATCCTAAGCTCTCTTTTGAAGTGCGTACATAACAAAGATAGAAGTGACAATCAACCAGCAGCCTAGAATGGTGAAGACCAACATACCGTTTTGAGTCACCAAACCAATCGCTCCAAGAATGAAAGGTGTCGTAAAGGCTCCAAAGCTGCATCCTAGCACTGCAAAAGATGTTGCCTGATTAAGGAGCTTGGCTGGGATTCTTTCAGAAAGAAGCTGAAAGACAGTGGTCAAGGCCACACTGTAGGAAAAACCTGCCACAACACTTCCAACTACCATCACACCCAATGACGGAGACAAGGCAATCACAATCTGCCCCAATCCAAAGGTGATACCTGACCAAAGGAGCAATCTTTCTTTAAATAGAGAGATAAAGAAAGAAAAACTCACACCTGCCAAGATACCAATCAACTGCATGATACTTAAAACCAAGCTCGATAACTGGGCATCCCCTAGACCTCTTTCCACCATCAGACTAGGAATACGAATGGTGATAGCTGTATTGGTGCAGACAACAACTGCTGCTTCGACAGCCAATAGAAAAATCAAGCCTTTCATCTGTCCTGTCAAACGAGTCGTTTCGGCCTCTTTTTTCTTTGTTTCTTTCTTTTCTTTCCCATAAGGGACAAAGAGCAGATAAAGGATCAATACTAAAAATCCCGCACTGTAGGCCAAGAAGGTCACTGTCCATCCCAAGGATAAGAGTTGACCGACCACTAGAGTCAAAATCGATGCCCCGACAACTTCTGCTGACCCGCGAAGACCCAACATCTGGATCCGTGTCTTTCCATGATAGCGTTCGCTGATGATGGAAATGGCCTTGGCATTGATCATCCCAACACCCAAGCCAAATAAAATCCGCATCGCAAAGACAAAGTTGTACTCCTGATACCAGAAAGGAGCTGTTCCACCGATAGAGAGGATGAGAAGTCCCAGACTAATCTGAAGACGCTCAGGAAATAACCGCTCCAAAAACCCATTTAAAACCAGCATAATCATGATTCCAAAAGAAGGAAGACTGACCAGGAGCTCGATTTGTTCTTTGGGGTAGCCTTGATAGTAGTCAAACATGGCTGGCAGAGCACTTGAGATGGAGAAGGAGGTAATCAAAACGAGGGAGAGGGCCAAAATACTAGCCCGTTCTAAATATTGTTTCATGAATTTTCTTTCTATATATTTCTCACTGTTGATCCTTTTAAAAGGAAGATGGCAAGAAAAGAAGGAGCCCGATTGAACTAGAGACTCCGTCCTAACTTTCCTAATAGGAAGACTATTTTCGCTTGATTTGCTTGATCAGATAGAAGATGAAGCCTGCAACCATATACGCCGCAAAAATGATCAAACACCATTTGATAACCACGTCCCAACCCTTGTTCACATTTAAAAAGAAATAAGGGAAGGGATTGTCCTTGGAATTTGGAATATTGAGTTTTAAGACCAGGCCGTTAAACAAGGCAAAAATCATATAAACCAAGGGCAAGATGGTCCACAAGACTGGATCCCAGATCTTGTATTGACCCCGTTTATCGAAGAAGAGGGTATCGGATAAAAACCAGAGTGGAACGATATAGTGGCAAAGGAAATTTTCCACACGGTAAAAGTCTGTCGCGATCGGAGCAAGCATAAAATGGTAAATCACACAGGTAATCATGATACTCATGGTAACACCACCCTTGAGACGAAGCAAGGTCGGACTTTGCCAATTTTCACCTGAACGGCTCATCACACGGAGTAGATAGCCCGTGAAAATCGTTACCAAAAGATTGGACAACACTGTGTAGTAAAGGAGCATACCAAAGCCACCGTGCTTGGTAATCTCCAAATAAACTCCTGTAAATGCCGCTAAAAACAAGAGCACACGACTATAAAAGATAAATTTATAATTCAGTTTCATGGCTAGATTTTCTTAACAAATTCTGACTTGAGTTTCATAGCTCCAAAGCCATCAATCTTACAGTCGATGTTGTGGTCACCTTCTACGATACGGATATTTTTAACACGAGTTCCTTGTTTCAAATCCTTTGGCGCACCTTTTACTTTCAAGTCCTTGATAAGGGTCACAGTATCTCCGTCAGCCAGTTTGTTTCCATTGGCATCGATAGCAACAACACCTTCTTCTACTTCTGCAACTTCTGCAGGATTCCATTCATAGGCACACTCTGGGCAGACCAAGAGGCTTCCGTCTTCGTAGACATATTCTGAATTACATTTCGGGCAATTTGGTAAGTTGTTCATAAGTCCTCCTTAAACTAACAATTATTCTTTAAAATTCATATGTTATTGAACAGCAACTATTATACCGTAAAATCCTACTTTTGACAATGTGTCCTAAGTCCAGCAAACAAAAAAATCATGCAACTGTTTACAGTTACATGACTTTTAAAAGATGATTGGTCATGGGCACTTATCAAGCACCTCATGATAAAAGGGGTAGCAACTATATTTTACAAACCAGGAGCTTGTCCAAGTTCTGCCGCAAGCATCCAAACTGTTTTCTCAAGTTCAGCCTTAGCACCAACAAAGATATCGTTTGTAACATCATCTCCTTCTTCATCAGTCACATCCAAAGCTTTTTGGAAAAGAGCGATGAGGTAGCGATAAATCGCTAGAACACGTTCCAAGCTTTCTTCAACGTTACGGAATTCTCCTTCTTCTTCTTCGATTTCACTGTGTTGAAGGAATTCTGTCAAAGTTGAGTAAGGTTTGCCGCCAAGGGTGATCAAACGTTCGCTGATTTCGTCAAGATAGCCATCAAGGCTGTCCATGTATTCATCCATTTTTGGATGCCATACGAGAAAACCACGACCACGCATATACCAGTGAACTTGGTGAAGGGCAATGTGAGCCACATACAAGTCCGCTACTGCTTGGTTCAATACTTCCTTTGTTTTTGCCAATGCTACTGGCGCTGTTTTAGATAATGTTGTAACGTCTTTTACTGCTTCTTTTTTCAATTCAACCATATTTCTTACCTCTTTCATTTTTTTGTAACCATCTTATTAGTGGTTACAATATAAGTATACTACTACCAGAAAACGATAGCAAGGAAAGTGTACTATCTGAGAAAAGTTGTAATAGACTGATAATTTAAGAAAAATATCCGTCCTCTATAAAAAAAAAAAGACAGTCTTAGAAGACTGTCTGGAATAACTTAGATTATTTTACAAAGTCAAGCAATGCCAAGAAGCTTTCAGCTTCAAGTGACGCACCACCAACAAGGGCACCGTCAACATCTGGGCAAGCCATGTATGAAGCAACGTTTTCAGGTTTAACAGAACCACCGTATTGAACACGAACTTTGTCCGCAACTTCTTGACCAAAGTCAGCAGCTACAACGTCACGAACAACTTTACACATTTTTTGTGCGTCGTCTTGTGAAGCTGATTTACCAGTACCGATAGCCCAGATTGGCTCATAAGCGATAACTGATGCAGCAACTTGTTCAGCAGTCAATCCAGCCAATGCAGCAGATACTTGAGCACCTACGAATTCAGCAGCTTTACCAGCTTCGTAAGTTTCAAGTGACTCACCACAACAGATGATTGGAAGCATACCGTTTGCAAAGATTGCTTTTGCTTTTTTGTTGATATCTTCGTCAGTTTCATGGAAGTAGTCACGACGTTCTGAGTGACCGATAACAACGTAGTCAGTACCGATTTCTTTCAAAACTTGTGGGCTAGTTTCACCAGTGAAAGCACCTGCATTTTCAAAGTAGCAGTTTTGAGCAGCAACTTTAAGGTTTGAACCTTTTGCAGCAGCAAGAACAGTTGTCAAATCAAGAGCTGGAGCTGCGATACCTGCTTCAACAAGGTCTGATGAAGGAAGTTTTGATGCAACTGCTTCAACGAATGCTTTAGCTTCTTCTGGATTTTTGTTCATTTTCCAGTTACCAGCGATAAATGGTTTACGTGACATTTCACATACCTCTTTTTTCATTTTATTCACTATTATTCTATCATATTTATAAGGAGCTTGCAAACCTTACTCTAATTTTCAAGATTTTTCAAGCGACTAATCTTGCCACAAATTCATGGCATCAAGGAAATCAGCCGAAGCTTGAACTTGTTTAGGATTGTTTGCTTCTCTCTCTGCTCGTTTGGCCTCCACCTGAGCCACAGACTGGATGCCTTCATGGCGCCAGTTTCGTAGGATTGCCTGAATATATTTCCAGTTTGGCTTGCCATTGAGAACAGCCTCTCGGAGAGCCTCCTTGATCAAATCCGCTTTAACTCCATCTTCTTTGACAGTCTTAGAAAGATCCTCGATTTCAAATGGTGTTAATAAGCGTCCTAATTCCTGCTGAAAAGTCTCAACCAGATCCTTCAACTGATTTTGCGGATTTGGGGCAGTTGTAGCTGGAGTTTGGCTATCTAGCATGCTATCCAAGCGTTCAAAAGCCAAACTAGCATCAAAAATCAGCTCAATTTCCCCATTTAGTTCAATGGTCCGATATTGTAGCAAACCATTTTCAGTCAAATTCGAAATAGATTGGTTGACATCTGCCACCTCTTTGCCAATAATTTCAGCAATCTGACTAGGCGAAACATCTCCTAGGGCTGTGGTATTTTGTAAATAGAAAAATTGCCAGACCAGAAAATCTTCGCTGGAAGGAAAGAGTTCCTTAAAATGCAAGAGCAGGGCACTTGGCAAAACCAAGTTCCCTGATTTAAAAGCGTCAAAATATGTCATAATTCCTCTTATAAATATCCAAATGCAGCCGCATCATCCTCTACCTTTCTCCAGTCAAAAGGGGTTTCTTGATAAACTGCATAGTTTACCCAATTGCTGAAAAAGAGGGCAGCTGATGAAGACCAACAGAGACAGGGCGTCTCATTTACATCATCATTTTTAAAGTAGTTCTCTGGGATATGAGGGTTGAGTCCCGCCTCATAATCACGAAAATACTCTCTTGCCAAAGTGTCACGATCATATTCCAAATGACCAAAACTATAAATCTCACGCAAATCTCGACTAGCTAAGATAGAAACCCCAACCTCAGGACCTTCTGATAGAATCTCAAGATTGGTCTTGTTTAAGATTTCTTCTTTTAAAATCTCCGTATGACGAGAATGAGGTGCTACATAGCGATCATCAAAACCTCTAAAAAGAAGATGCCCTTCTTTCAAGGTGTCCTGTGGGTAAATACCTGATAGTTTCCGATCCATCTGGTGCTTTTCAACGCCATAGCGAACATAAAGACCTGCTTGAGCTCCCCAACAGATATGGAGTGTTGAAAACACATGCGTCTTGGACCATTCGATGACCTGTTTGAATTCCTCCCAGTAATCTACCTCTTCAAAAGGTAAATGCTCTACTGGTGCTCCTGTGATAATCAGGCCATCAAAAAAGTCATCCTTGACCTCTGGGAAGGTCTTATAGAAGGTTTCCATATGTTCGGCACGGGTTGTCTTGGAACGATGTGTTTCCATATATAAGAAATCAATATCTAATTGCAAAGGGGTATTCGCCAAATGCCGTAAGAGTTGCGTTTCTGTTACCATTTTTTGAGGCATGAGATTTAAAATCAAAATCTTCAAGGGGCGAATATCCTGATGAGCGGCCCGTTGGTCGTCCATAACAAAGATATTTTCAGTCCTTAAAATCTCCACAGCTGGTAATTTTTTATCAATTCGAATCGGCATAATACCCTCCTAACAGTTCTCTATTTCGGGAATGATGTTGTCTGTTTGAAAGTAAAAACCTCCAAATACTTCTTCCCTTTATTATACTGTATGAAGATATAGTTTTCAATTATAGTTTTTCTCTAACTAGCTATAGTTTGTTTATATAGCAGATGAAGAGAAAACAGCCCCAAGGACTGTTCTTCATTAATAATGCATAAGTACCTTGTAATCGTAATCTCCGATTTTTTCACGGCCTTTAAGCTCATCCAACTCAATCAAGAAAGCACAACCGGCTACAACTCCACCAAGTCTTTCAATCATCTCAATCGTTGCCTTAACAGTTCCACCTGTTGCCAAAAGATCATCTACGATGAGAACACGTTGGCCTGGCTTGATCGCATCAGCATGCATGGTCAAGGTATCAATACCGTACTCTTTCTCATAGTCAGCAGAAATGACTTCACGTGGCAATTTCCCTGGTTTACGAACGGGTGCAAAGCCAATTCCCAACTCAAAGGCAACGGGACAGCCGACAATAAATCCACGGGCTTCTGGTCCCACGATCATGTCGATTTTCTTGTCAGTTGCATACTGAACGATTTCACGAACAGCGTAGCTATAAGCATTTCCATCTGCCATCAAAGGGCTGATATCACGGAAGGTGATACCTTCCTTAGGATAATTTTCAATCGTTGCGATATAATCTTTTAAATTCATCTTTTTCTTTCTTTCAAAGTTTTTTACTCTCTATTATAGCATATTTTTAAGAAAGAAAAAAGGAAAAGTTAACTTCAATAATTATCTAACGATTTGACGATTTATAACTAGCCATAGCAATAAAGCCCAATTTCTGTTTATTCTTAGCAAACATTTTATACATAGTTAAAAACTGCTTTCTATTCTCCTTTTTACAAGCATTTACGCAAATTTTCAAAGTTCCTAGCCAACCTTCGTCATAAATCATACCTGATAATTTCATTAATGTCATTTCACCAGTCAATATTTTCACATCATGATAACCTGATTCTATCATCACCTGTTCCCAACCATCTTGAGTTAAAGGACCTACATTTACATGAATTGCTTGTGACAATTCCTGTCTGACAGACTCTTTAGCTTCCTTAAGAAGCACATCATGTGTCAAAAGAAGACCTTCAGGTTTTAAAACCCTTAGATACTCCATTACACATTTTTTCTTAGCTTGATCGGCTTGCATAGTCAGCATAGCTTCATTTATAACAATATCAAAACTAGCATCTTCATAAGGAAGTTTCATTGCATTTGCTCTTTCAAATCTGATCAAATGACCAACACCTGCCGTTTCAGCAGATTTTTTAGCCACTTCTAAGGCTTGTCCATCCATATCAACAGCAGTTATCTTACAACCAAAACGCTGTGCCAACTCAATTGCTGTAGTTCCCCTATTGCACGCAACTTCTAGTATTCTCTTTTCTTTTGAAAATCCTCCTTCCGCAATTAACCAATCTGTAGCACGTTTTCCACCTGGACGTAAGCGTTTTTTTCCTAGTTTTGCTAAAAACTTATGACCTGCTTCTGACATTTGAACACCTCTATTTTTTCTTCATTATAACATAAAATTATATTATCTGACAATTCTAATCTATTATTTGATAAACTAGAATCAAAAGCATACAAGCTGCCATGACTATAGCATAAATCTATTAATCACCTCTCTAGTTCGAATTCAATTGCTCACGTAGTTTACACATATAGGTTACGACTACATATTTGTACTTTAGAGTTGCTGGCCTCCTTATCCGCTATATACGCTTTACTATCACGTGCCTATTCGTATAGCCAAGATTTCTCTATCTCTTTCTCTGCCGATTCTTATTTCCAACGCCAGACTTAAACAGTCTATCCTAATGCCGTTCGATTAGCTACTCACAATAGTCAGGCTTGGGAATCACTTTTGGGTTTACTAGTATATGCTAGCCACAGAGGACTTACACCTCAGATGAGCGGAATGCCCGTTGTACCTAAAAAACGAGCACATTCGTACTCGTTTTTAAAAATCTGTTAATTAAAGTGAGTTTACGTCAACCTTGATACCAACACCTTGAGTAGTTGTGATTGT
>CAUSPE010000036.1:0-13446 GCA_963533485.1 uncultured Streptococcus sp. | reverse complement strand
ATCTGTTATGGATATGGGGAAGAAACCAGCCTCGCAAGTGTCGTTGTAGAAGAGCTAAAGAAGAGACAGAAAAGCATTACTGCGGCAGAAAGCTTGACGGCAGGTCTCTTTCAAGCTACTTTAGCAGACTTTTCGGGCGTTTCAGCAATCTTTAATGGCGGTTTTGTCACTTACAGCCTAGAAGAAAAGTCCAAGATGTTGGATATTTCCGAGCAAGAGCTAAAAGAGCACGGGGTTGTTTCTGGGTTTACGGCTCGAAAAATGGCAGAGCAGGCACGGATCAAGACTCAGTCTGATTATGGAGTCAGTCTGACAGGTGTAGCTGGGCCAGATAGCCTAGAGGGTCATCCAGCTGGTACAGTTTTAATTGGACTGGCACATGCAAAAGGGACAGAGGTGATCAAGGCCAATATTGCAGGACGGAGTCGAGCAGATGTTCGACATATTGCGGTCATGCATGCCTTTAACCTAGTTCGCAAGGCTTTATTAAGTGACTAAATTTTGGTATAATGAAAGATAGGTCTAAGGACCAGTAGAATATAGGAGAACAAAATGGCGAAAAAACCAACGAAAAAATTAGATGAAATTGGGAAAAAATTTGGAGCAGACCGTGAAAAAGCATTGAACGATGCTCTTAAATTGATTGAGAAAGACTTTGGTAAAGGCTCAATCATGCGCTTGGGTGAGCGTGCGGAGCAAAAAGTTCAAGTGATGAGCTCAGGCTCATTGGCTCTTGACATTGCCCTTGGTTCAGGTGGTTATCCTAAAGGACGTATCATCGAAATCTATGGACCAGAATCATCTGGTAAAACAACGGTTGCCCTTCACGCTGTTGCGCAAGCACAGAAAGAAGGTGGTATTGCAGCCTTTATCGATGCGGAACATGCTCTTGATCCAGCCTATGCAGCAGCCCTTGGTGTGAACATTGACGAATTGCTCTTGTCACAACCAGACTCAGGTGAGCAAGGTCTTGAAATTGCAGGGAAATTGATTGACTCAGGTGCAGTTGACCTTGTCGTTATTGACTCAGTTGCGGCCCTTGTGCCTCGTGCAGAAATCGATGGGGATATTGGAGACAGCCACGTTGGTTTGCAAGCTCGTATGATGAGCCAGGCCATGCGTAAACTTGGTGCTTCTATCAATAAAACCAAAACAATTGCCATCTTTATCAACCAATTGCGTGAAAAAGTTGGGGTCATGTTTGGAAATCCAGAAACAACACCTGGTGGACGTGCTTTGAAATTCTACGCTTCAGTCCGTTTGGATGTTCGTGGAAGCACACAAATCAAGGGAACTGGTGACCAAAAAGATACCAATGTCGGTAAGGAAACCAAGATCAAGGTCGTGAAAAACAAGGTGGCTCCACCATTTAAGGAAGCCTTTGTTGAAATCATGTACGGAGAAGGAATTTCTAAGACTGGTGAACTCTTGAAGATTGCAAGTGATCTCGATATCATCCAAAAAGCGGGAGCATGGTACTCTTACAAGGGTGAAAAAATCGGACAAGGATCCGAAAATGCTAAGAAATACTTGGCGGATCACCCAGAAATTTTTGACGCCATTGACCACCAAGTTCGTGTTCAATATGGCTTGATTGAAGATGAAGAAGGGACAACTCCTACCTCTGTCGCAGAAGATCTAGCACCTAACCAAGAAGTAACGCTTGACCTAGGCGACGGACTTGAAATCGAAATTGAAGATTAAAAATGAAAGCGGAGAAGTCCTTCTCTGCTTTTTATGTTTAATTATTAAGTCTCCATAAGCTTCAAAAGCGTAATAAAAGAGTATTTAATCAAAAAAATTAAAAAAACTGTTGCAATTTTTTTAATTTGATGATAAAATTAAAACATTCTATAAAAAGGAGACTACTATAATGGAAAAACGCCTTGTTCGTAACGTACAAGACAAAAAGATTGCTGGTGTTTGTGCAGGTATCGGTGACTACTTTAACATGGACCACACACTTGTTCGTGCACTTTGGATCATCTTCACCCTACTTGGTGGTTCTGGAATCTTAGCTTATGCTGTTCTCTACTTCCTTCTTCCAGAAGGCAATGCAGAAGCTTAAACCATAGAGAATAAAAGTTTATTCTGATCAGTTGAAAATAAAAAATGCATGTAATCGTAGATTGCATGCATTTTTATATGTAGCTTCTATCGAAAAAGAGAGGTTCTTCACTAGATGGATAAGTCCTGTTTAATGGTCACTAAAACGACGATACTCTATATGAAAGTCAAAATAATGTTCATTTTGTAACTTTTGGAAGATGTCGCGATAGGCCTCTTCGTCAAAATAGTCGCCTCGGTAGAGAATTTCAAAACTCAAACCATCGTACTCTAGAAAAGCGTTGGCTGATTTAAAGCCATTTTGGCGATAGAAGTCCATTCTAGCCTTCCTCTGCTCCAAGTTATCGCATTCTTCATCCAATCGCTCGACTTCCAATAACATGGTTCGCTGGTAAAAATCAGTCAGCTTTTCGATGATTTCCTTTCCGTACCCGTGGCTTCTCAAGTGGGGCATAATGGCAAAAAAACTGATATAGAAGGCCTTTGGATTGGAGATGGCAAAAGCAAAGCCGACAAACTCTTCTTGGTTATAAAAAGCAAAAAAGTGGGCGTCTTCTCGGTCCTGATAGCGTAAAAACTCTGACAGAGGAACTCGT
The DNA here is from genome assembly GCA_963533485.1 of uncultured Streptococcus sp. Classification (GTDB taxonomy): domain Bacteria; phylum Bacillota; class Bacilli; order Lactobacillales; family Streptococcaceae; genus Streptococcus. The sequence continues at coordinate 10,783 of CAUSPE010000036.1, read as the reverse complement.
TCTTCCTCGGGGAATGCTTCCTTGTTTAGCTTCTCAACCTTATCCAGATCAGGAAATACATCGGTAATTAATTGACTGGTCAAACTCATAAATGACCTCCTTTTCTTGATTATAGCAAATTGTTTCTCTGTAAGCAATTGATTTCAAACTTAGTGACAGAGTCTTGTCGCTCCATTAGAAAGCTGATATAATAGCTTTATGAATAAGAAACGATCCGTGGACTTGATACATGGTCCTATTCTTCCTGCGCTGTTAAGCTTTGCCTTTCCAATCTTGCTGTCAAATATTTTCCAACAACTCTATAATACAGCTGACGTCTTGATTGTTGGGCGTTTTCTTGGTCAAGATTCCTTGGCTGCAGTAGGGGCGACAACTGCCATTTTTGATTTGATTATAGGTTTTACGCTTGGTGTTGGCAATGGGATGGGGATCGTCATTGCCCGCTATTATGGGGCTCGTAATTTCACTAAAATCAAGGAAGCAGTAGCAGCAACTTGGATTTTAGGTGTTCTTTTGAGCATTGTGATCATGCTGATGGGATTTGTCGGTCTGTATCCACTCTTGCAATATTTAGATACCCCTGCAGAAATCCTTCCTCAATCCTATCAATATATTTCTATGATTGTGACTTGTGTAGGCGTCAGTTTCGCTTACAATCTCTTTGCGGGTTTGTTGCGGTCCATTGGAGACAGTCTAGCAGCTCTTGGATTTCTGATTTTCTCTGCTTTGGTCAATGTAGCTCTGGATTTGTATTTTATTTCGCAACTGCATCTGGGAGTTCAATCGGCAGGCCTTGCTACCATTATCTCGCAAGGCTTATCAGCGGTTCTTTGCTTTTTCTATATCCGTAAGAGTGTTCCAGAACTGCTCCCTCAACTCAAGCATTTCAAATGGGACAAGGCCTTGTATGCGGATCTCTTGGAGCAAGGTTTAGCTATGGGCTTGATGAGCTCCATTGTGTCTATCGGTAGTGTGATTTTACAATCTTCTGTCAATACTTTTGGATCCGTGATTATAAGTGCCCAAACAGCGGCTAGACGGATTATGGCCTTTGCTCTCCTTCCGATGACGGCTATTTCTTCTGCCATGACGACCTTTGCTTCTCAGAATCTTGGGGCTAAGCGACCTGACCGCATTGTTCAAGGTCTTCGAATCGGCAGTCGCCTGAGCATGTCCTGGGCAGGTTTTGTTTGTATTCTCCTCTTTTTTGCTAGTCCTACCTTAGTTTCCTTCTTGGCTAGTTCGACAGATGCTTACTTGGTAGAAAATGGTAGTCTTTACCTGCAAATCAGTTCAGTCTTTTATCCGATTTTGAGCCTTTTGCTGATTTATCGGAATTGTTTGCAGGGATTGGGGCAGAAAGTCCTTCCTCTAGTTTCCAGCTTTATAGAACTAATCGGGAAAATCGTTTTTGTGGTCTTGATTATCCCTTGGGCGGGCTATATGGGAGTCATCCTCTGTGAACCTCTTATCTGGGTTGCCATGACCACCCAACTGTACTTCTCTCTTTTCCGTCATCCCCTGATAAAAGAAGGCAAGGCGGTCTTGGCTGCTAAAGGACAATCCTAGCTGGATTTGCTAATACTCTTCGAAAATCAAATTCAAACCGTGTCAGCTTCCGCTTGGATTATATATGTGACTGACTTCGTCAGTCTTATCTACAACCTCAAAGCGGTGCTTTGAGCAACCTGCGGCTAGCTTCCTAGTTTGCTCTTTGATTTTCATTGAGTATAAAATAAAATCCATTTCCTCTAGTGAAAATCAGATGGACTTGTGTTATAATAAGAAAGATTAAAATGTGAAAAAAGGAGATTCCTAATGGGACGTAAATGGGCCAATATCGTAGCCAAGAAAACGGCTAAAGATGGAGCTAACTCTAAAGTATATGCAAAATTTGGTGTAGAAATCTATGTAGCAGCTAAAAAAGGTGATCCAGATCCAGAATCAAACACAGCTTTGAAATTCGTTATCGATCGTGCCAAACAAGCTCAAGTGCCAAAACACGTTATCGATAAAGCGATTGATAAAGCAAAAGGAAACACAGACGAAACCTTTACAGAAGGACGTTACGAAGGATTTGGACCAAATGGTTCTATGCTGATCGTTGACACCTTGACGTCAAACGTCAACCGTACCGCGGCCAATGTCCGTGCAGCCTTTGGTAAGAACGGTGGAAACATGGGTGCTTCTGGTTCAGTTTCTTACCTCTTTGACAACAAGGGTGTGATCGTATTTGCTGGTGAAGATGCGGATGCCATCTTTGAACTCTTGCTCGAAGCAGATGTGGATGTGGATGATGTAGAAGCAGAAGAAGGAACAATCACTGTTTACACAGCTCCAACTGACCTTCATAAGGCTATCGTTGCCCTTCGTGAGTCTGGCATCGAAGAATTCCAAGTGACTGAATTGGAAATGATTCCTCAGTCAGAAGTGGAATTGTCAGGCGATGACCTTGAAACCTTTGAAAAACTTTACAGCGTCCTTGAAGACGACGAAGATGTACAAAAGATCTACACAAACGTAGATGGATTCTAATAGAAAAACGAACAGTTTTACTAGCTGTTCGTTTTTTTGATATTTAAACTTAGACTCTGATTTCAGAATCGTTTTGTTTCTTGCTTTTTTCTAGACCTAGACCGACTGCATGTTTTTGGACGAGCAAGAGCTGTCCATTGTCCTGTTTTGCAAAAGTTAAGGTAACGGTCTTGGTCTTGTCTCCAATGGAGATATAGGTGATTTTTTTCGTATTGTAACCCCCGAGAGTGAAGTCAAACTCGGAATCTGGCTTTCCGTGTTTGTTGATAATATCCTCGTAGTTGGTGCCACCTTTTCCTTTGTTGTCAAGGTCACCTTCGATTAAGGCGTCGAACTGTTCTTGGGTCCAGGTGAAGGTATCGTTTTCTTCCTCCTCAGGGATGGAATAGGCGCTATCATCTGTCAAGTCGCTTTCTTCTTCGCGTTCCATTGAGGTACTCGCCTCGCTGTAGGAACGGTTAAACTCCCTGACAAACTCTTTGTAGACATTAGCGTACAGTATCTGGGTCGTAAAGAAAAGTACAACTGAAGCAACTGCGAGGGATGTTCCGATAATGGCCATTGTTTTTCGTTTTTTGAGGTTGACGATAAGGCCGATAATCCCCAAGATAAATGCGACGATGGCGATGAAAAACGATAGATAGTTAATAAATGGGATCCAGGATCCTAAAAGTGCGATGGCTCCAAAAATGGTTGCTAAGATTCCTAAAACTCTTTGTTCTTCTGGTTTCATTTAAAAGTTTTCTCCCTTCATCGAGTGAATGGATTTCTATCCACAGTAGTTAGTGCTTATTATAGAAAAAATATTGCCTAATGTCAATTTAAACCAAGATAGTTCTCATAGAAACTTTTTTCTTGACATCTTTTCTGAAAATGATAAAATAGTTCTCATGGAAACTTAAATAGTTCTTGTGAGAACTATATTTATCGTGAGAAAGGAGCAATCATGGACAAGCCGATGTTAATGTTCAAACGTTTTGGACACCAGGTTCATCTGATGGTACAGAAAGAAGCCAAGCGATGTGGCATTGAATTTATGGGTGGACCGCAAGGGCAGGTTTTGCGTTTTTTAGATCATTGTGAACAAAAAGAGGAACTGGTCTTGATTAAGGATATCGAGCAGGAACTCAATATTACCAAATCTGTGGCGAGTAATCTAGTCAAGCGCATGGTACAAAATGGTTTGGTTGAGTTAGAGGCGAGCCCGAGCGATAAGCGGGCAAAATTTGTTCGCCTGACGGAGAAATCGCGTTCGCAGATGCAAAAAGTTAAAGCTTTTTTTGATCGGATTGATCACAGTCTGCTAGAGGGGGTTTCAAAGTCCGACTTGGCAATCTTTGAAAAGGTACTCGGGCAATTGCAAGAAAATGTTGAGAAGATAGGAGGAGAGAATGAAGAAACTCGCTAAACGTATTACAGGAAAAGAGTGGGGAATGATCGTCCTTACGATTCTGTTCACTTGTTTCTCGGTCTATCTCGAGTTAGAGGTGCCGACTTATATTTCGCAAATTACAGAATTACTGGGAACGTCTGGAACGCAGTTGGGTGAACTCTGGTCACCAGCTGCGAAGATGATTGGTTTGTCTTTGTTGGCTTTCTTTTCATCTGTTATGGTTGGTTTCTTTGCCGCTCGCGTTGCAGCATCCTATACAACCCATCTACGCACTGATGTATTTCATCAGGTTTTAGATTTTTCGCAGACAGAAATCAAACGATTTTCAATCCCAAGTCTCTTGACTCGGACGACCAATGATATTACCCAGGTACAGATGCTCTTTACCATGGGCTTGCAAGTGGTTACTCGTGGGCCAATTATGGCTATCTGGGCCATTGGAAAAATCCTGGGGAAATCGGAATACTGGCTCTGGGCGGTCCTTGTGGCTGTTATTGTCAACGTCTTGATGACCACCGTTCTCATGACTCTGGCTTTTCCAAAACAATCGGTCATCCAAAAATTGACAGATAAACTCAATAGCATCACTCGTGAAAGTTTGACTGGGATTCGAGTTGTTCGCGCATACAATGCGGAAGATTACCAAGATAAGAAATTTGAAGCAGCCAATGACGAGGTAACACGTCTTAATCTCTTTGTCAATCGATTGATGGCGATTATGAACCCGATCATGATGGCGATTTCCAGTGGATTAAGTTTAGCCATTTACTGGATTGGTGCCTATATCATCAACGATGCAAGTTTGACAGAACGTCTACCACTCTTTAGTGATATGGTGGTCTTCATGTCCTATGCTATGCAGGTCGTGATGGGCTTCCTTCTCATGGGAGCACTCTTTATTGTTCTTCCTCGTACCTTAGTTTCGGCAGGACGTATCAATCAAGTATTGGATCTGCATTCTTCTATTGAAAATCCTAGTCATGCACAGACAGTGGATCCTTCAGTTCAAGGACAAGTGGAATTCCGTGATGTGACTTTCCGCTACTCTAAAAACTCTGAAGCAGTCGTGGAACATGTCACTTTCAAAGCAGAAGCGGGTCAAACCGTAGCCTTCATCGGATCGACTGGATCAGGTAAGTCTACGCTTGTCAACCTCTTGCCACGTTTCTACGATGTTTCAGATGGAGAAATCCTAGTGGACGGAGTTAATGTGCAAGATTATGACTTGGAAGATTTGCGCAATAAGGTCGGCTATATTCCACAAAAAGCTGTACTCTTTTCTGGAGATGTCAAGGGGAACTTGGACTTTGGTAAGAGCAAAGAAACTCCTCTAAGCGAGGCTGCTATGTGGCAAGCTCTAGAATTGGCCCAGTCTAAAACCTTCATCGAGGACAAGGAAGCGGGTCTGGACTCAGAAGTGGCTCAAGGCGGAACCAACTTCTCAGGAGGTCAAAGACAGCGTTTGGCCATTGCGCGTACCTTGGCTCGTAAACCAGAGATTCTCATCTTCGATGACTCTTTCTCAGCCTTGGACTACAAGACAGATCGTGTCCTACGCCAAGAACTAGCTGAGAAAACAAAATCCATGACCAAGCTCATCGTAGCGCAACGGATTTCTACCATTATGGACGCCGACCTGATCTTAGTTTTGGATCAAGGTAAAGTCGTGGGACAAGGCACCCACAAGGAACTTCTTGCAACCAACGAAGTCTACCAAGAAATTGCCTACTCACAACTATCGAAGGAGGAATTGGAACATGGAAAATAAAAAAGTGTCGGTCTGGAAACAGTGCAAACCTTATATGGCAGGCCTCCAACTCCCTCTCCTAATAGCAGTTGTGGCTGCAGTCATTTCAAGCATCATTACCGTTTATGGTCCAACTAAGATTAAAGAAATTACTAACTTGATTTCAGATGGTTTGGCTACAGAAATCGACTTGGTAGCTGTGTCAAACATTGCTAGCTTTTTAGTGATTCTCTATGTATTTGGCGCCATTCTTAACTATACACAGGCCTATATCTTTTCAACGAGTATCCAACATTTTTCAAAACGCTTGCGGACGGCTATCGCTGAAAAAATCAATCGTTTGCCACTTGGCTATTTTGACCGTCATTCACAAGGAGATACCCTTTCGCGCGTGACCAATGATGTGGATACAGCAGCGCAATCTCTCAACCAAAGTCTAGGGACAGTTCTTTCAGCTAGTTTCTTGTTGATTGCTGTTTTGATTACCATGTTTGGCATGAACTGGATTTTGGCATTGGTAACCGTTGTATCAACGCTTGTTGGTTTTGCAGCGGTTTCCGTAATCATGGCCAAGTCACAGGGTTATTTTAAAGCTCAGCAAAATAATCTAGCAGCCGTCAATGGTTATGTAGAAGAAATGTACTCAGGTCATAATGTTGTGACCAGCTACAACGCAGTGGACACCTCCAAAGCGAGATTTGCAGGTTTAAACCAAGACTTGCATGATAGTATCTGGAAATCTCAGTTTATCTCTGGTATCATGATGCCAGCCATGTTCTTTGTTGGGAACTTTAGTTATGTCTTAGTCATCATCGTTGGGGCCGCGCTGGCGTTAGAAGGACATATCACTATAGGGATTATTGTAGCCTTTATGGTTTACGTACGGACCTTCTCTCAACCCCTGTCACAGATTGCCCAAGGGATTACGAGCTTGCAACAAGCGAGTGCAGCCATGACTCGTGTATTAGAATTTCTAGCTGAAGCTGAGATGCAGGATGAATCTCATAAGGACAGACAATTGAACAACATGAAAGGGGAAGTGGTTTTTGATCACGTGTCCTTTGGCTATACACCAGAGCGCACCATCATCCATGACTTTTCTGCGACAGCTCATGCAGGCCAAAAGGTCGCAATCGTTGGACCGACTGGGGCTGGTAAGACAACCATTGTCAATCTTTTGATGAAGTTCTATGAGATAGATAAGGGAAGTATCCGCATCGATGGTGTGGATACCAAGGACATGAAACGCTCAGAAGTACACGATGCCTTTTCAATGGTCTTGCAAGATACTTGGCTCTTTGAAGGAACGATTCGAGATAACCTGATCTATAATCAGACAGACATCAGTGATGAACGAATGATGGAAGCCAGCAAGGCTGTGGGAATCCACCACTTTATCATGACCTTGCCAGATGGCTACGATACTGTTTTGGATGACACTGTGACCTTGTCTGTTGGGCAAAAACAACTCTTGACCATTGCTCGTGCGCTTCTCAAGGATGCACCACTCTTGATTTTGGATGAAGCGACATCTTCAGTCGACACACGTACGGAGGAGTTGATTCAAAAAGCCATGGACCGTTTGATGGAGGGTCGAACTTCCTTTGTCATCGCCCACCGCTTGTCAACTATTCGTAATGCCGACTTGATTCTTGTCATGAAAGATGGCAATATCATCGAACAAGGCAACCATGAGGAGCTGATGGCGCAAGGTGGCTTCTACGCTGACTTGTACAATAGTCAATTTACAGAAGACGAAGCAGAAGAATAAATCAAAAGAAGGCTTGACGGCCTTCTTTTTCTGCACTATACTAGAAGACAAACGTCTCATCTGTAGACGAAAACAAGGTAATGAATGAGAAATTTAATGAAAAATTATCAAGAATGGTATCGAAATACCAGCTCCAGGCTCACCAGCCATCCCACCCTTCTATTTCTGTTACGCAGTTTTAATCGCTTGATGACAGTCGCTATGCCTCTGGTCTATTTGACTTTGCTAGTCACTACTTATCTGAAACTGGGACTGGGTCAGCAAGTTGGGGTTTATGTGCTTATTCCTGCATCAGGTTTTGTGATTTTGTCTCTTTTTCGTAAGAAAATCAATCACCCGCGGCCTTATGAAACTTGGGATATCTGTCCCCTGCTTGAAAAGGATAGTTCGGGACAGTCGATGCCCAGTCGCCATGTTTTTTCGGCAACCATCATTTCCATGGCCAGTCTGCATGCTAGTCTACCTGTTGGCTTAGCATGCTTGCTCTTCTCAGCTTTGCTGGGCTTGGTGAGGGTTTTAGGGGGTGTTCATTATCCCAAGGATGTCTTGGTTGGCTATGCTTGTGGTATGGTGTGGGGATTCTTTTTCTTCCTATTCTGACATGTAAGTTAAGCTAGTCCTACAACCACTTACTGCTTCAAATTGACCACTTGCTTTTTTGCCCTTGTATTCCTAACTTAGCTTTGATATAGTAGAGTCAGAAAGGAGATGTGATGAAGTTACGAATTGAGATTGACGGCAATTTAGAGGAAACTGAAATTGTCATCAAGACACCCACTTTGACAGATGAAATTGCAGATTTGCAACGACTTTTGCAAGAGTCAAAGGCTCCGAGGTTGACTTTTTACAAGGGGACAGGTGAATATTATCTAGACCTGTCAGAAATCCTCTTCTTTGAAACAGAAGGGAGCAAGATTTATGCTCATAACCAGAAGGAAGCCTATGAAGTTCGTCTCAAACTCTATGAGTTGGAGTCCATCTTACCTCGCTATTTTAGTCGAGTGTCCAAGTCAACGATCACAAACATCCGTCAGATTTACTCAGTGGACAAGTCCTTTTCAGGAACGGGCACCATTTCCTTTTATCAGACGCACAAGGAGGTTCATGTCTCACGGCATTACCAATCCCTCCTAAAAGAAAATCTAAGAAACATGAGGTAAAAAACATGAAAAAGAAAGCATTTGGTATTGTTTTATTGGTTTTAGCAGCTTGGATCTTGCTGCAAGGGAATTTTGGCATTCCTTCTTTGGATGGCAAGATATGGCCTTTACTAGGTATTGTTTTTTTTGCTTATAAGTCCATTGAGTCCATCCTTAGACGCCATCTAACTTCGGCAGTTTTTACAGGGTTACTAGCGCTCATCATTGCAAATTACGCTTATGACTTGTTACCAGTTACCAATCATTCTCTCATCTGGGCTAGCATCTTGGTGGTACTCGGTGTTGGTTATCTTACTCACTCAAGTAAGTTCTGGAATGAAAAAAAATGGTGGTACGATGGGAAAAAAACAGTCGTCACGGATAAGGAAGTCGCTTTTGGTAGCGGGACCTTCTATAAGCAAGATCAAGATCTCGTAGATGACCAAGTGGAAGTCGCTTTTGGGGATGCTAAAATCTACTATGATAATGCAGAGATGTTAGGTGATTTTGCAACTTTAAATATTGAAGTGGCCTTCGGGAATGCAACTGTCTATGTTCCACAACACTGGCGTGTCGATTTGAAAGTAGAAACCTCCTTTGGTGCAGCTAAGGCAGATGCTCCTGTAGCGCCAACAAACAAAACCTTGATTATCCGTGGGGAAGTCGCTTTTGGTAAACTTGGAGTTGTTTACGTTAAATAAAAAAATAGTTTAGGCCCTTGATAAATTCGAGAAAGTGTGATAACATAGTACGGTATGTGGTGCTAGCACATCCGCTATATTAGATCTAATAGGAGGAAAACACAATGGCTAAAGTATGTTACTTTACAGGTCGTAAGACTGTATCAGGAAACAACCGTTCACACGCGATGAACCAAACAAAACGTGCCGTAAAACCAAACCTTCAAAAAGTTACTGTTCTTATCGATGGTAAACCTAAAAAAGTTTGGGCTTCAGCTCGTGCTTTGAAATCAGGTAAAGTTGAACGCGTTTAATAATAAAAGTAAGGAGGCCTTAGGGTCTTTTTTCTTTTACTGTAGATATAAAATCATTTGAAAATAGAGTAAATATCCGCTGATACAGTATTCTGCTTTTACACTTGGGCTGAAATATGATAAAATAGAGTATCAACTAGTTGAGGTAAAAAAAATGACTGTAAAAATTAATACAAAAGATGGTCAAATCGAACTGACAGATGAAGTGATTGCAACCGTAGTAGGTGGTGCCGCAACTGAGATTTTTGGTGTGGTCGGTATGGCTAGTAAAAATGCCCTCAAAGACAATTTCCAAGCCCTCCTTCGTAAGGAAAATTATTCTAAGGGTGTTGTTATAAAAGCAGCCGAAGATGGTAGCATTGCAGTTGATGTTTATACCGTATTGAGCTACGGAGTAAAGATAAGCGAAGTGTCAAAAAACATTCAAGAGCGTGTTCGTTTTAGTTTAGAAAATCAACTAGGAATTACTGCTCAGACTGTGAATGTCTACATTCAAAATATCAAAGTTGTAGGAGAATAATCGTGTCAAAAATTACTACCAGTTTATTCCAAGAGATGGTGCAGGCTGCATCAACTCGTTTGAATAAGCAAGCAGAATATGTCAATTCATTGAACGTCTTTCCAGTTCCAGATGGAGATACTGGGACAAACATGGGAATGACCATTGAAAATGGTGCCAAAGAAGTAGCAGACAAGCCTGCTTCTACAGTTGGAGAAGTAGCGAGCATTCTTGCTAAAGGTCTCTTGATGGGGGCGCGTGGGAACTCAGGGGTTATCACTTCTCAGCTCTTCCGTGGCTTCTCTCAGGCTATCAAGGAAAAAGATGAATTAACAGGTCAAGACTTAGCTCTTGCCTTCCAATCCGGTGTCGAAGTAGCTTATAAAGCGGTTATGAAACCAGTTGAAGGAACTATTTTGACTGTTTCTCGTGGAGCGGCTATTGGTGCTAAGAAAAAAGCCGAGGAGACAGATGATGCTGTTGAGGTCATGCGTGCAGCCTTGGAAGGCGCGAAAGCAGCTTTGGCTAAGACACCAGAAATGCTTCCAGTCCTTAAGGAAGTTGGTGTGGTAGACTCAGGTGGTCAAGGTTTGGTCTTCATCTACGAAGGATTCCTTTCAGCTCTTACTGGTGAATACAGTGCTTCTGAAGACTTTGTAGCGACTCCTGCCAACATGAGTGAAATGATCAATGCAGAGCACCACA
>CAUSPE010000035.1:0-14069 GCA_963533485.1 uncultured Streptococcus sp. | reverse complement strand
ACAATATTGAGAATTGTTAAAATGATCAAGAAAATCATTAAAACACCAAGATTTGGCAAAATATCACCAAGATTGTGTCCGTAAAGAATAATCTGGCTTATTGCATCACCAGAATAGGTTAATGGCAAAAATTTTCCCACAGTTGGAGCCCATTCTCCCATGGATGACAATGGAATAATTCCTGAGAAAAAAAGTTGGGGCATAATCACGAGAGGAATAAATTGCATCATTTGGAATTCTGATTTTGCTAGAGTAGACAAGAGAATTCCAAAAGCTAGTGCTACAAGAGCCAGTACCACATTAACTATTATAACATTTAAAATACTTCCTACAACTTCTACATCTAGTAGCCAAATTGCTGCTAAAACGACAACTGCCGTTTGAAAAATCGCAATAATACCGTAAGACAACATATAGCCATAGACGATTTCAGATCGTTTCACTGGTGTTGCTAACAAACGTTCTAGTGTTCCACTGGTGCGCTCTTTCAAAAGCGCCATACCTGAAATCAAAAAGACAAAGAAGAAAACTACAAAACCTATCAAAACCGGAATCATACTGGTAAAGAAGCTTGTATTTTCATCTCCATACTGGTAAGACTCCTTGATTTCTGGTGTTTTTGCGTCCGAGTCCAATTGTGGAAGAGCTTGTTTAACACGAGATAGTAACTGATCGGTGCCTTCACTGGCGATACTCGTTCGTAACACTTGTCGTATCATAGATGTTTTGGAGGCGTCTGTGTTTGCGTAGTCGACCTGGTACTCACCGTTTTTATAAGAAATCACAGCATCGACTTTTTCATTTGCTAGCGCTTCTTTGGCTTGATCTAAGTCTTGATAAGTCTCGACGTCCACATGATCGAGCTCATCCATTTTCGTTACCAAACCAGTTGGTAGATCCTGTGTTGCTAACTTGACATTCACGGTTGTACTAGCTGAAAACATGAGGTTCATCAACCACATGATAAAAACAGGTGCTATAAACATCAGGGCTAGAGTTCGTTTGTCACGAAGTAATTCTTTGATGACTTTTTTTGCAATCGCTATTGTTCTCATTTTACTCACCTTCTGCTTTTAAAAATACTTCTTCAATACTTGAAACTTGATAACTTTCTTTTAAGTGTTGCGGTGTATCAAAAGCAATGATTTTTCCGCCTAATAATAAGCCGACCTTATCCGTCAACTCTGCTTCATCCATAACATGGGTAGTAACTAATATCCCAACCCCATTGTCTCTAAGCGCGAATAATTCTTTCCAGATTTTCTTTCGAAGAGAAGGGTCGATTCCAACTGTCGGTTCGTCCAAAATCAAGAGTTGAGGATTTCCTAAAAGCGCGATAGCCAGTGACAAACGCCGTTTCATTCCTCCAGAATAACCAGATACCGCCTTGTTTAAGTAGTCTGTCAGATCTACTACTTGAGCTATATAAGCAATTTCCGCCTTCAGGTCTTTTTTAGAAAGCCCCTTTAGCTGACCAAAAAATTCCAGATTTTCTTGGCCTGACAAGGTCTCGTATAAAGCATCTGATTGGGCCATATAGCCAATATCTCCTAAAATATAGCGATTGGGCATAGTGTGATTTAACACTAAAGCTACGCCTCCATCAGCCTTTTCCATTCCTAACGTAGTCTTAATCATAGTTGATTTACCAGCACCAGACGGACCAATTAAGCCTATAATTTCTCCTGGCTGCAATTCAAAGCTGACATGATTCAGAACTATTTGATGGTCAAAAGATTTTACTAAATCTTGTAAATGTAGTAATATTTTCATTTACTTCCTCCTTGGTGAGTGGGTACTCACTTTTTAAATCACAGAAGCTATTATAGTGAGTAATCACTCACTTGTCAAGAAAAAATCTAAATTCTTTAAAAAATAGAGCACCAGACATTATTATCTGATGCTTATAATGGATAGCTATTACTTTTAGAGCTGTTTCTAAATCTCTTCTCGATACTCTGAAATGGTCTTTCCTGCCCACTTTTTAAAGGCCTATTCTTCCTCTACTTTTCTCAGCCAATCCTACCATCGTCATTGCTATCGCAACTCTAATGACCTTGGCGATGGAAATTCATTTTACTCATAGACTAAGAAATTTTCAAGACCTAATTGGGAGTTGTTTTAGCTACAATCCATCTCTCAAACACAAAAATCTCCCTTCTCTTTCGAGAAAGGAGATTCTTTTTTATCCTTGTCCGCCAGGGGCTGGACCGTCGCCTTGAGGGCCTCCATTTGGTCCACCGCCTCCAGGTATAGAATTGACGATTTCCGTTTGTTTTTCACCGTTGAGATAGATATCTCCACCTGTGTAGGTCGCTGTTCCATCAAAGTCAAAACCTGTTTGACCAGTCATTTTAATGGTCCCACCTGTGACCGTAATATTGCCGTTTGAGTCGATTGGGTCTGTGTCTCCTTGGCCGACTTCTACAGTCAGATTCCCGCCGTTCATAGTGAAGAAGATTTCATTCTGTTGGGCGTTTTTGTTAGCTGCGTTGACTCCATCATCTGTTGAGTAGATGCTAATATCCCCACCGTTGATAGTGATTGACTTACCTTCAAGTCCTTCTGTCGAATTCTTGACGGTGTAGGTACCACTATCGATGACGAGGTCTCCAGATGCGTGGATGCCATCATCTCCTGCTGTGACGGTGATGTTGTTGTTGGATAGGTACATGGTCCCAACTGAAGTATCCTCGTCATTGTCCACCTTGACCCCATCCTCTTTGGCATCGATGGTCATGGTCGTACCAGTGATGTTGAGTTCATCATTGACATTGAAGGCATCGCCAACTGCTGTGATGTTATAGGTTCCACCCGTGATGTGGAGGGTGTCGTTGGCCTTGATACCATTGTTCTTCTTGCCATCTACATTGAGAGTTCCTTTCCCGTTGATGGTCAAATCCACCTTAGAAAAGAGAGCTGCGTCTGCTTTTTCGTCACTGTTAGAGCTTGAGTCAGAGAGACTGTTGGTGGTTCCCTCTGCTAGAGTCAAGTAGACATGACCAGCTGATGTCGCAGATATCGCTGCATTGGTATTGGTCATGGTCGCGCCTTTTAGGACTAGATGAACATCTGCAGACTTATCTGCCTCGATCTTGATCTGCACTCCGTCAGACTGACCTGAAATCACATAGGTCCCAGATTTTGTGATGGTCACTGTTGATTCAGAGACTGTCACGCCATCCCCAAAGACGTTTGCTGATGAGCCAGATAACTCAATCTTAGAAGCTGTGCTTTCGTCATAAGAAGTATCATTGTCCTTCTCTGTAAAATAGGATGATTGGTTTGTCTTTGTTGCAGTTGTTGTGGCACTATTTGTCGTTGCATTGGTATTGGATGTAGTTGTTGACTGGGCACATGCTGCCATCAGCACTATTGCCGTTAAACTCGTTGCGAGTAGGGTCCATTTTTTTGATTTCATAGCTTTTTCCTCTCCTTCGTATGATATAGCTAGACAGTCTACAGAAGATTCCTGAAACAAAACTAAAACTTTTCTGAAAGTTTCCTTAAATTCAGTTTCGCTTAGTATTCTTTTGAAAGGGCTACTAGAAACAATTTGAGAGTACTAAAATGCATTTAATAGTTTTTAAAAGCAACATCCCCAAGTGCGATGTCACTCTAACCCAAAAAGCCAAAAAAGAAAAATCTATAAGACCAAGATAAAGATTATAAAAAGAACAGCCCAAGCTGTTCTTTTTAGTTTTCTTTTACTGGGATTTCCTTGATGACACGCGCAGGATTCCCAGCTAGGACGACATTATCTCCGAAGGACTTGGTAATCACGGCCCCCGCTCCTGCAACGACGTTATTGCCCAGTGTCACTCCAGGAAGGACAATGACGCCACCTCCAGCCCAGAAATTATCTCCAATGGTGATGGGCTTGCCGTATTCGACCCCTGAATTGCGTTCATCCGGATCCAGTGGATGGAGTGGGGTTAAAAACTGACAGTTGGGGCCAAGCATGGCGTTGTTCCCGATGCGAATCGGGCAAACATCCAGCATGGTCAAGTTCCAATTAGAATAAAAATTTTCCCCTAGATGGATATTGACTCCATAATCGACCACCAAGCGTGGATTGACATAGAGATTTTCCCCAGTTGAGCCAAACCAAGTCTTGATAATATCTGCTCCCTTCAAGGGATCTTCTTCCTTGTTAAAGGCAGCCTGTTTTTGGCGAGAAGCTTGTGCCAAGGCACGCAACTCTGGGTCCGACGGACGGTAAGGCTCCCCTGCTATCATTTTCTGGTATTCGCTAGCCATCTTATCACCTCACACTTAATTTGGACCCATCATATCAAAAAGCCTTTGAAAGGTCAAGAATAGCCTGCTTTCTAAACTCTCAAAACCAATCCCCTCCCAAGTTAAAACAACTTGCTTGACAAAAGATTAACTTCATGGTTTAATATACCCCATAAGGGTATATTTGGAGGTGCCTATGTTTCACTTATTATTTACAAAAATTGACAGTATTTCTACCAGCGAGTTAGAAGCTAAACTCAAAGAACCGATTCAGCTACTGGATGTTCGGACGCCTATGGAATTCCGTAGAGGTCATATCAAAAATGCCAAAAATGTTCCTTTAACGGAAATCGGTTCATACACACCTGCGACAAAAGAAACACTTTATGTCATTTGTCACTCTGGTGTACGAAGCAAACTAGCTGCGAAAAAGCTTAAGAAAAAAGGCTACGATGTCATCAATGTACGAGGCGGTATGAGCGCTTGGACAGGTCAGGTCACCTAGAAGCATCAAATGGGCTACGCAGCCTTGAACCTTATCGAAGGTCTGAGCGACCATATCCAATGGTGTCAGCTCAAAGACGATCTGACTAAGGGCAAATAATCCCTAGATGTGCGGACAAGTGGCGAATTTCAGAGTGGTCGACTCAAAGTCGACACCATCCACATTCCCCTAAACGAATTACGGGAACGCTTGGATGAATCGGACAAGAAGCAAACCTACATCCTTAGCTACCACAGCGTTTTGCACAGCTAGATCACAGAGCGTATCCTCCAGCGGCAGGATTTACCGTCCAAAACCTTGATGGCGCTTATTCACAATATAAAATGTCTAATCCAGAAGGAGTCAAATATGGAAACGAGTATCAGCATGGCTGATTTTTATGAAGAATACCTAAATGAAAATCTAAACCTTATCGATGTACGTGAAGAGCACGAATTCCAAGCAGGACATGCACCAGGTGCCAAAAATCTGCCTTTAAGTACCTTGGAGCAAGGTTACAAAGAACTCAAACCTGACCAGGAATATCATGTCATCTGTCAAGGTGGAGTCCGTTCCGCATCTGCTTGTGAATTTCTAAGCGCCCAAGGCCTCACAGTTATCAATGTAGAAGGTGGTATGAATGCTTGGCCCGGTCAAGTAAAATAAGCAAAAAACCGATTAAGGAACTTAATCGGTTTTTTCATTTCTGCAACCCACTGATATAGGGCTCGTAACCCGTCGCTTCTATAAAACGAAGCAAATTGATGGTATCTAAAAAGAGGTTTTCTCATTGGTATTGGGGGAACTCATCCATTTGTCCGACATGATTTTTTGTCGAAACAAACTTAAATACCTTTGTCTGCATTGTTTATCAATAGCAAATTAGTTTATTTCCGTTTAATCAGGTATCGGATGGCCTTTTCTAGGCGTTCCTTTTGAGCCTCGGGGTCGTCTAGTGGTTGGTTGATACAGCCTGTGAGATTTTCAGTAATGATCATCTCAATCACGCGCTCAACGCTAGATTTCACTGCTGTCAACTGCGTAACAATATCTGCGCAATCACGATCTTCTTCAATCATCTTTTGAATCCCACGCAACTGGCCCTCTGAACGTTTCAGGCGTGTTATATACTTTGAGTTTGTCATTGATTTATCCTTGGTCACTTTTTCTTCATTATATCTCGAATAAGGGGCTTTGTCAAAATTCACTTCCTGTCTGTATTTGTGGGAGGCAACCTTTTCTCTGTATCGGAAAGAAAAGATAGGTGAGCATGAAAATGGAAAAGAAACTCTGTCCTCCTTGAAGCAAGATGGGAAGTCAAGTTTCCTATTAACCAACTGACTTTTATGCCTTATATCTTGGACAAAAAGGCTAGGATCACTATCCCATAGACTAGAACTAGAGCCAGCCCAAATCCGATACCAAACCACTTGTAAAACTTGTCCATTCCACTGTAACGTTCGACATAGGCCCTGGCCGGCTTGTCTGGATCATACCAGACCGTCAGCTCCGAATGAAGGGGGAAATGGGTCTGCATCAAGCGTTTGAAGGAAACAAAGGAGTTACTGTAGCGAGTGATCGAAGGCGCTAGCATATCTTCTCTTGTATAGTCCTTTAAAAATTTAGTAGTCCCCCACGGAATTGTGACCGTTTTGAACATAAAATACTGCAAGGTTTTCTTATAAGCAATCCCATCCACCGTGTATTCGACGATAGGTGGATACCCCTCACGAAAACGGCTATAGCCGATAACCGTTCCAGGAACGGATGACTTGGCAAGGCGGACCAACTTCTGATCCCGAAGATAGAGATAGAGAAAGGTCCCACATACAAATACAAAAGATAGGAAGATGACGATTGTCCCAACTATCAAACCAATCACTTCTTTATTCATATGAACTCCTCCTGTTATTTTATACAGTAAAATCTTAAAACTAACTCATCCAGAAAGGACATCGATGCCCTCGAGTCTACTCTTCGGATTTTTCTTTTGACTGTTTTTCTCTCAAATCTTTCACCGATTTTGATATGATATCTCTCACCTGTTCGTCAGTAAGTCCTGGAATCTGGTAATAAGGATTATTGGATTCGCTTTTTGACGGCTTTGTTTCTGAACTTTCGGTTTTAGAACTTTGTTCAGTCGAAGACGAGGATTTCGGCTCTGAGGAACTGGATTCTTTGGTCTTAGAGGAACTCGACAACTCAGAAGACTTGGACGTTTCAGGCGTTTTAGAATCAAGCTTAGGTGGCTTGTTTACTTGGTCGTTCGGCTGTTTCACAGGTTTATAGAATAGCCCAAAAGACAACAGCAAGGCTATCAAGATCCCAATACCAGCCAAGGTTCTTTTATTGGCTTCAGCCGAGGGAACCTTTACTCCCTTTGTACTGAGTATTTTCCATTCTGGATGCTCTTTTTCTATGGCTTTTTTCTGTCTCCTAAGAGGACCAAGTAGAAAATGATTAAAAGGCACAATCGTTACCATAGCCACCGTTACAAGCGGGACATAATTGGAATGACTTGATACCAGTAGAACATCGAGTATAGCGAGAAGAATGAAGAGTAAAAGCCCCACAAACTTACGAACTTGATGCTCTTTTTTGATCTGCAAATATCTCTCTTGTGACATTATCATCCCCTCTTTTCTTTATTCTTTTGTGAACTTTATTAAAAATTCGACTTACTCCTTCAACACTCCTACTTTTATATCTGTGTAAAATTTCTCATCAATTGATGTGGTAAAAAAGAAGGGAGGGGTCAACTCTTTATAATCTCGAAAATGAATATAGCCAGCTAAGAAGTCGATTCCTTCTCGTACTAACTCATCATCTGGTTCTAAAATTCTAGTTGAAACAGTATTTAAAACTTGAAACAGACTGTGATACAAAAACTCTTTCGGCAAAGTATCTTCAATATACTCTTCTTCTACTGGGATAAACAGTTCCATCAACACATCTTGATTTTCTTCTAACTTGGAATTAATCGTATAAAAGAAAGGTCCTCGAAGCGTATAACCTGCTTCTCTTACTTCATCTAGAAAAGCGTTATAAGTGTCTGGCATCTCTTCTGGAGATACTGTATAATACCTTGAGATAACATTTCTATATTGTATATCTTGGTATTCTCCCACGTTTTTAAATAGCATCTGAGATCTCCTTAATTGGGATATTAATTTCAACAAAGTGTTGCCCAAATATTGGCAATATCGCTAGAAAAACGGTATCTCCTTGCATTTCCAACCCCTCATCTTGAATATATTGCTTCATTTCTTCAATTTTTGGAAGGAAATGTTCATCAAATGGAGTTACCTCAGAGACACACTGCTTAATTGTAAAATGTTCTAGATATTGAAATTCATCATTTCCTTCAATTGGGATGTTTGTCGGAATATAGACCTTAAACAAGGCTTCTCCTGGCTTTCCAAAAGTGCTCAAACATGTTTCAATCGTTGTCGGACCATTTTTATAGACCCCTGTTTCAAATAATAATTTTTCACAACCTTCAATCAAATCTAGAAAAGAGTCCATGGGAACTTTTTTCTCTGTATAAGCAATATCGCTGATATCTATTCTAATTAATTTCATTTTATTTCTCCTCTATAAATAAAGTTATTCGTGCTTTTCTTTTTCCAACCGGTGAATACTCGTGCATACTCAAGCCAATAGAAGGGGAGGCAGGCAATGCTTAATCCTACAACACAAGGAATAGCATATATCACTGGTAACATAAATAAACGTCCTATAATCGCTAAAATTGCTGCTAATGAAGCAACAATAAGTGGAGGAATGTGTAAGATTGTCTTCCTGAACTCTCCAGATGGTAAAGTCTTAGCTTTAGGGACAATTAACAACTGGTAAACAAATGTTAGTAGCTGAAAAATAAGGCTCAATCCAATTAACTTCATGAAAATAGACCAGTAGTCATCTCCTAAAAATATAGAACTTCCAAAAAGTAATTCTACATGAGAAATAAGCACAGAACTAGCTGGCACCAATTGCAAAATTTTTGTTTTGGAAAACTTTTGGAATAGCAAGAATATGAACACGAGTACCAGTATATGATAAATAGTAAAACGAAAAACTAGCATACTCATATCATGTGACTCCTCTTTGATAAAAAAAGAACCTATAAATATCAGTAAAGAAAATATTACTCCAATTGCAACAGACCGTAGAAAGTCAGAGTTCTTTATAGGACTAGTATCTACAACTGCCATATTCAAAAATTCATAATATCTTTCTTTCATCTTATCCTCCTAGCATGAGCTGTACTACTGCTAGACATTCTCACTAATTTCATTTTATTGTGCCTCTATAAATAAAGTTATTGGTGCTTTTCTTTCTCCAACCTGTGAATACCTGAGTATAGCCGAGAATAAA
The DNA here is from genome assembly GCA_963533485.1 of uncultured Streptococcus sp. GTDB lineage: Bacteria > Bacillota > Bacilli > Lactobacillales > Streptococcaceae > Streptococcus. The sequence goes on along the minus strand of CAUSPE010000035.1, from coordinate 4,969 downwards.
GAACGAGTTCCATGAAATACTCATCCCTACTAAACCGATGATAATATAGATCCCAGATAACATAAACAATCGTGTTATGACTACTATTACCGCCGACATTACTGTTACAATAAGAGCTGGTAAGTGTAACAAATTCTTCTTATGCTCAGTATCTGGCATTTGTTTTACTTTTGAAACAATTGATATTTGATAAAAAAAGTTTATCACTTGAAAAGCAAAACTCAATCCAATGAAAAGAAAGAATATCGATAAATACTGTTCCCCAAAGAATATAGAGCTCAAAAAAAGAAACTCAAAATGAAGAAAAAGATACGAAGTCGTCGGAACTGATTGTAATAATTTTGAAGAGGAAAATTTTTGAAACAACAAAAATGCAAGCAGTACTATTACCATATGGACAATAGTAACATGAATCAAAAATATACTAAGATTATGCATTTGATTCTTAGTAAATATAGAAACAATCAGTACTACTGAAGTAAATAGAAATTCGAATAAAAATGCAAGATAGAAATTTAAATTTCTTACTGGCTTATAACCAGTCATCAGTATATTCAAAAATTCATAATATTTTTCTTTCATCCTATCCTCCTACTTATTTTTCTTCCCTAAATATCACTTTCCCTTGTTCATACTTTCGCACAGCTAAGAACCAGCGGATAGGGTTGTTTTGGAATAAGAAAAGGTACAACAAGGCAGGAAAGAGACCTGCTAAAGGCGAGAAAAAGATTTGTATATCAAATGCCTCTTGCTTATTGAATGAGTCAATAGTGCCCGGAATTGCAGCAGCAAATATTACTATAGTAGTCATAAAAACTAGTAGCATGACAATCATAAAAGCCAACATTTTCGCAAACGTCGCTTTTTTCTCACTAAAATTTTCCCAGAACAAATTTGAATAAACTGCTTCTTTAAACTCTTTCTTTGTTGCTCCTTGGACTCGTTTCACTCCTTTATATAAGGCGACTTCCATCATCCATATAAATCCAAATAGGATAAAGGAAAGACAAAGAATAAAAATAGGAACCATCCCACTATTATAACGAAGGCCTGAGAAAATTGGTATTGCAACAAATCCTCCGAGTAAACCTAACAAAGAGAATATAGCAATTAAAGGAGCAATCCCCCTATTCGATCTCCTAGCCCCTTCTGTATTTAACAAGGCACTCTTATCTGCTACAAGAGCCTCTTTTGTTCGCGTATTATAGTAAACGGCCTTATCACCGCTCTGTCCAATAAAAATTATTTTTCTCATATAAAATCACCACAGTTCCCACTAATCACTATAATCAGAAACTTCAATTTTATCATAGGTTGTTGATAAAACATCACCAACCACTGTTCCTACCCATACACCAAATAAGGTCTCAATAGCATAAGTATGAAACCTATTGTTTCTCCTCTTCTTCTGCAAATATCACTTTCCCTTGTTCATACTTTCGCACAGCTAAGAACCAGCGGATAGGGTTGTTTTGGAATAAGAAAAGGTACAACAAGGCAGGAAAGAGACCTATCAATAATGAAAATAAAATTTGTGCGTCAAATTTCTCCTGATTTATAAATGAATTTATAATATTTAGTATGGTAGCGATTCCTATAAATGCTATAAATAGAATTACTAACTGTATTATTAGAAAAACTATCATTTTCCCAAACGTCGCTTTTTTCTTACTGAAATTTTCCCAAAGCAGATTTGAGTAAACAGCTTTCGCGAACTGTTGAGAACTTGCCCCTTGAACCTGTTTCACCTCTTTATACAAGGCCTCTTCCATCATCCATATAAAGCCAAAGCAGACAAAGAATTGGGCAACGATATAAGGCGGAACCATCCAGCTGCTATATCGAAAACCTGAAAATGCAGGTATAGCTACTAATCCTCCAATAATACCCAAAAAAACAAAAGCAAACATCAAAGGAATGATAGCCCTATTGGTCTTCCTAGCCCCTTCTGTATTTAACAAGGCACTCTTATCTGCTACGAGAGCCTCTTTTGTTCGCGTATTATAGTAAACGGCCTTATCACCGCTCTGTCCAATAAAGATTATTTTTCTCATCTTACATTTCTCCCTCTTTCCCTCGGCTACCGTCCTGTAATGTCTCCATCAGCTCCTTGAACAGTCGTTTGCGCGTTTTCATTCGAAAATCATAAACTATATATGTAAGAATACCAATCCCTAACATGTACATAATTAAAAATTGAAAATCAGAAACAGCCAGATAACGATAGGCTGAAAAAATCGTTATTAAAACAAAAATGTAGCCAACTACTGTCAACGCCCTAGATTTTCTCCTAAGTGTTTTGATATTAGCTTTTGTCAACCGGACTTTTCTAAATCTATCTATCTTCATGTTACGTCGGGTAGATTTGGCAAGAAGAATTGTTCCGAAAATCAAAAACAGAGACATCAAGATAAAGAAAAGCAGATTGAAAGGTGAGGAGACATCTCCAAAGGTTTGGTTGAGCAACTTCGACAGCCGTTGCAAGGAAAAGACTGCAATAGGAGCTGCAATGGCTGAATAATTCATGCCTTGTTTTACTTCATAGAATACTTGATTCCTCAGATCATAATAAATAAAATAGTCCTCCAGAGGGCCCATACTGATTAAATTTTTTACACTTGTGTCCATCTTATTACCATTTCCTAAACTCAAAACAGAATCCTACTTTCTCTTAAAAGCATCGTGACAACGATTGCCAGCATTCTAGCCGATTTTGGGTGTTTGCCTTCCTAGAGAAAGAAAAGTTTATTAGTATTATAGCATGAACCCCCAGAAAAGGGAAAATATCCCCAGCAGATACCTTTGCTAGATCCAAGAAATGTTTCGTCATTTCATAAAAAAGGCGGACAAGTCCGCATTCTAAAAACAGAATGCGAGCTTGTCCGCCTTTTTCTATGTCTATGATGTGTTTTTCACATCTCATCGTGCCAAGCGAATGCGGGTCACAATCCCATCTGGATCTACCAAATCCAACTCACTCGAATTTAGCCACTTGATTGGTGCTTCTAGCTCTTGTGCTTGCTTAACGATGTCCAAGAGTTCTTCCTTGCTTTCGACCTCAAGGACATAGTAGGCCAAGCCTGGCAAGCCTTGCTCACGCGGAGCCAGCCCTTTTCCAGCCCATTCGTTGACAGCTAGGTGATGATGGTACTGACCAGCCGCTATCCAACTAGCACTAGGAATGCTAAATTTATCTTCTAGTCCTAACACCTTTTGATAAAACTGGCTCGCCGCACGACTATCCTTTACCGATAGATGGATATGCCCCATTCTCGTCCCTTCAGCTAGGATAAAAGGATCCACCTTTTCTCCTAACTCATAGATGTCCTGTGCCGCAAGAGCTTCGGTCACACCGATAATGCGGCCGTCTTCTCGAATATCCCATGAAGACACTGGCTTATCACGGTAGAGTTCAATGCCATTTCTTTCCAAATCCTCTAGATAAATAGCCTCACTGTATCCATGATCTGCACCCCCAACCAGAGGAATCCGCAAATTACTTAGGTGTTTCAAGACATCTGCCAAGGCTTTTCTACCAAGTCCCAAAATCGCTTCTGTCTCTGTTTGAGATAAAATCTCCAAGCCAATAATCTGGTGATAAAAAGCCGTTTGACTCGTCAAATCCTTGACATTTAAAACCGCCTCTGCTAGATAAATGTGGCTTTGGTATGCATAAGTCATCGGGTGTCTCCTTTTGTTTGTTGTAACTTTATGTATTACATCAATTATACACTATTGAGATAAAATGTCAACGAAGACAACTCAAAAGAGCTGGAAACCAGCTCTTCTTTTTATTTTACAACAAGCTCGTAGCGAGTTTTGCTGGTGAAAGTTTCCCCTGCTTTGAGAATGACTTGGTCTTTGAGGTTGCTGTGAATGGCATCTGGTAAAGCTTGCGCTTCAAGGGCAATCCCATTGTGCTGCACCATTGGCTGACCTCCTATGATGACACTCTCATCCACAAAGTTTGCTGTGTAGACCACAAAGCAAGGGGCCTCTGTCTTGAAAAGCAGGAAGCGACCTGAGTTTTGGTCATAAAGGAAACCAGCATTGTCATGGCCTGCAGGAAGGGCAAATGGGTGATCCAAACCAGATACCAACTGGATTTGCTCATCTTCCTCTGCAAAGATGTCCTTCAACAAAGCTCCATTGTAGATGTGTTTCACCACATCACGAGTAGCATCTGGAGTCTTATCTGGAACACCGTCAGGAGCGATTGGGTAAATGCCCTCCGTATTTAGCTGGAAGACATGGCGGTCAATTGTCTGCGTGAAATCACCAGACAAGTTGAAGTAGCTATGATTAGTTGGATTGACAAGCGTATCCTGATCTGTCGTCACCTTATAGCTGATTTCGTAGGCACCAGTTTCTTCCAAGTGATAGCTGATCCAGATCTTAAGATTACCAGGAAATCCTCCTGTCCCGTCTGTACGCTCTGTGTAGAGGGTTAAGCCATGGTCGCTCACTTCGACCAATTCAAACAAGCTTGAATCCCAACCTGTTGAACCACTGTGGTTACAGTTGCTAGCGTTGTTGACTTCAAGATTATAGGTCTGGTCATTGAGCTCAAATGTTGCACCTGCAATGCGGCCCGCTACAGGACCTACACTTGCTCCATGCTTGGGACTATTGCCTACATAGCTATCAAAATCATCAAAGCCCAAGATCACATTGGCAAAATTCCCAGCCTTGTCAGGCGTGACATAGCGCAAGATGGTCGCACCATAAGTCATAACTTCAAGCTGGTAACCACCATCAGTCTCAAAGCGATAGGCCAAGACATCCTTGCCCTCATGATTTCCAAATACACGCTCTGTGTATGCTTTCATTCTTCTCTCCTTTGATCCATTTCTCTCAAGTAAACAAACCATAGAGAGTGTATGCACCATCTATGGTTGTAGTTTTTATTTTCAAAATCCTTTGTCAGAAAACCTTAAGTATCTTCTTAACAAAAAGGAATTCTTCTATT
>CAUSPE010000034.1:0-14176 GCA_963533485.1 uncultured Streptococcus sp. | reverse complement strand
GACCAGCCTCACGTTGTGTATGGTGAACGTGTTTTAAACTGTCCTCAACATTTCGTGTCATCTGAGGAAGGTTAAAGACTGTCAAGGCCAAGGCACCTGAAATGATTGAAAATCCATACTCAAACTGGACAACAAAGATCAAGTAACCAAAGAGACCCACAACGACTGATGGCAGAGAAGACAAAATCTCAATACAGGTACGAATAAAATTGGTCACAGGTCCTTTTTTGGCATACTCAGCGAGGAAAACGCCAGCTCCCATAGACAGGGGAACAGAAATGATCAAGGTAATGACCAAAAGGAAGAAGGAATTGTAGAGCTGAATCCCGATACCCCCACCTGCTTGATAAGAGGAGGATTTCCCTGTCAAGAAGGACCAAGAGATATGCGGTAACCCTCTCACCAAGATATAGAGAATCAAGGATGCCAAGATGGCAACGATGATACCCGCGATGGTATAGAGGACAGCTGTTGCAAGTTTATCTAATTTCTTAGCGTGCATAGTTTTTCTTTCCTCTTTCTTTCGTAATCAATTTAATCACACTGTTAAAGGCCAAACTCATCAAGAGCAAGACTAAAGCCAGTGACCAGAGAACGTTATTATCAACCGTTCCCATGACGGTATTTCCGATACCCATAGTCAATACAGATGTCAAGGTCGCAGCTGGTGTTGTTAGCGAGGTTGGGATAACTGCTGAGTTTCCGACCACCATCTGAATAGCAAGGGCTTCACCGAAGGCACGCGCCATCCCAAAGACCACTGCAGTGAAAATACCTGAACGTGCTGCTTTCAAGGTCACACGCCAGATGGTTTGCCAACGAGTGGCTCCCATAGCTAAACTGGCTTCACGGTAATGACGAGGAACAGCACGCAAGCTGTCTGTTGTCATAAAGGTTACAGTTGGTAGGATCATGACAAAGAGAACGAAAATCCCTGACAAGATCCCAAAACCAGTTCCACCAAAGACGCTACGGACAAAAGGCACCACAACTTGCAAACCGATAAATCCATAGACGACTGAAGGAATACCGACGAGAAGTTCAATGGCTGGTTGCAAAATCTTTGCACCCTTTGGTGAGACTTCTGTCATAAAGACTGCCGCACCAATAGCGAAGGGTGTTGCGATGAGGGCTGATAAAATCGTCACAATAAAGGAGCCCAAAATCATTGGAAGGGCACCAAATTGTTTCCCAGAAGGATTCCAAGTTTGTCCAAAGAGGAAATCAAAGATGTTGACCCCATTGACAAAGAAGGTCGATAGGCCTTTTTGGGCTACAAAAATCAAAATCATGGCCACAATGATAACAATCAAAGAAAGGCAAGTGAAGGTCAATCCTTTACCAAACTTCTCAAGCCGAGAGTTCTTTGAAGGAGAGAGTAATTTTTTTGATAATTCTTCTTGATTCATTATTGACCTCCTTCTACTGCTGTAACGGTACCTGAAGCATCCTTTTGGACTTTCATTTCATTGATAGAGATATAGCCCATGCCCTTAACAATTCCATTTTGAGCTTCATCTGAGAGGACGAAATTCAGGAACTCAGTAGCTAACTCATTTGGCTGACCAAGTGTGTACATATGTTCATAAGACCACAAAGGCCAGTTGTTGGTCGTTACATTTTCAGACGTAGGTTCATACCCATTCAGTTTCATGCTTTTCACGGAGTCATCTACATAGGCAAAAGCCAGGTAAGAAATGGCTCCAGGGGTTTGGGATACAATAGACTTGACCATCCCGTTAGAATCCTGTTCTTGGCTCTGCATTGCCGCTTGGCCATTCATAACCACCGTATCAAACGTCGCTCGTGAACCAGAACTTGCTGCTCGGTTGATGATTGAAATGGCCAGGTCTTTGCCCCCAACTTCTTTCCAGTTGGTCACTTCACCTGTAAAGATTTTGCGAAGTTGCTCGGTTGTGAGATTTTCAACATCCACTTCCTTGTTTACAATCACTGCAAGACCAGCCACTGCAACCTTGTGGTCTACTAGGGCTGAAGCATCAATTCCTTCTTTTTCCTCTGCAAAGACGTCAGAGTTCCCGATGTCAACTGCTCCAGACTGGACTTGGGATAGTCCTGTACCCGATCCACCACCTTGAACATTGACTGTTTTTCCGATGTTTCTAGAACCGAATTCATCTGCTGCCGCTTCGACAAGAGGCTGAAGAGCAGTTGAACCAACGGCTGTCATGGATTCTCCACGATCAATCCAGCTAGCACATCCTACTAGAGAACCTGCCATCAAAAGAGCTGCAAGAGACATGACGAGCTTTTTTCTTTTTTTCACTGTTATTCTCCTTGAACATAATGATAAATGTTCTGATTTCTTCCGTTTGTCCTGATCATCCAATTATCATCAATGATTGTCCCGCTTTATTTTATCTAGTCATTCTTAGGAGCGGACAATTCCACGTATAATATAAGTAATAATGAAAGACTATCAGAAAAAACTCATACTTCCACTATAACATAGAATAGGCTCTTTGACTAGCTTTTTCACCTGAATCTGAGCCCTTTTGGATAATAATTTTTCAAAACATTACCCGTTACCTTGGCAAAGCCTAGTCCGTTTCCTTGAACCAGGACTTGGTACCAGCCATTTGGTCGAACTTCAGACAATTGAACGGTCTCACCAGCCACATATTTTACAAAGTCCTCATCATTGATTTCAACACTTTGTTTTACTTGGCTTGGTTTCAATGCTAATCCCAGAGCAAAGCTTGGTTCAAAGCGTTTCTTTTTAAAAGTCCCCAGATGAAGTCCATTTCGGGCAATTTTGAGTTTTCCTAGATCAGGTAGCATCTCTGGCAGGAGATAGAGCTGATCTCCAAAAGTCTGCAAGATACCAGTTAGATTGACTCGCAAGTGTTTTTGGGCAAATTCTTGCCACAAAGCCAGTTGCTCACGACTGAGATTGCTCTTGCTAGCTTTGAATTTAGGTGCTGGATTTTGTCCCTTAAACTGCAGGTGGGCAACAAACTGACCTTCTCCCTTGAAATGATGAGGATACATCCGCGCCGTTTCAGGAAGGTCAATTCCTGCTACCATACCGTTCAAATGCTCAACTGGAAGCAATTCAAATTCATAAGTATCAAGTAACCAGTGGACGATTTCTTCATTTTCCTCAGGTGCCCAAGTACAGGTCGAATAGACCAGACGACCACCTTCTGCAAGCATAGTCACTGCATCTTCTAAAATTTCTCTTTGGAGACTAGCACATTGGCTAGGATAAGCGGTACTCCAATAATCCATGGCATCTGGCTGCTTACGAAACATCCCTTCACCCGAGCAAGGTGCATCAAGGACAATCACATCAAAGTAACCTTTAAAAACCTTGGCCAAGCGGTCAGCAGATTCATTAGTCACAACAACATTTGTCGCTCCAAATCGCTCCATATTTTCCACTAAAATCTTAGCACGCTTGCTTGAAATTTCGTTGGAGACAAGAACTCCTTGATTAGCCAGATAAGCTGCTAGTTGAGTGGATTTTCCACCTGGTGCTGCCGCCAAGTCCAAAACCTTCATACCGGGAAGGGGTTGAGCTACCTGGGCTACCATTTGGGCTGCAGGCTCTTGCGAATAAACAAGACCGGTCGCGTGCTCTGGTGACTTCCCTGAGACCTTGCCATAATACCCCCAAGGTGTATTTGGAATAGCATCTGCAAACGATAACTGACTTTCTTTTAAGGGATTGACCCGAAAAGCCGAAACTGCTTCTTGTTTAAAAGAGGCAAGAAAGTCTCTTGCCTCGTCTTCTAGTATCGCTTCATATTTTTCAACAAATCCTTCTGGAAATTGCATTTAGTTCTCTTTCCTTTCGTAGATATAAGACTGAATCTCTTCTTGCATCTCGATTGGCACCATCATGACAGGCTGACGCGTTTTAAAATCAGCGGGCTCACCTGATACCGTAAGAAGACGATAACCCAGACTTTCCCCTAAGATACTGGCCGCAGCGTAATCCCATGGCTGCAGGTAGGTAATATAAGTCAGAAGGCGACCCGATAAAACCTTGGCAAAACTAATGGCCGCACTGCCGTAGACACGGACACCCAACGCTGCTCGACCCAAATCCGCCAAGCCCCACTCATTGCTTTCAAACATACCTGAGTTACCGGCAACTAAAAATTCTTGAAGAGGTTTCTTTTTAAAAGGCGGTAAGGGCTCATTATTGCGGCAAGGAGGAAAGGCACCACCACCATGGTAACAATCACCTTTCATGACATCATAGATGACACCAAATTTGCCCACACCGTCCTCAAAATAAGCCAACATCACAGCAAAATCTTCCTGCTGAGCGACAAAGTTATTGGTACCGTCAATGGGATCAATCACCCAAACAGAACCTTGACCGACTGCAGCACGTAAACAGCCCTCTTCCGCGCAAATCAAATCCTCAGGATAGGAGGACTTGATCCGATCAACCAAGAGTTCCTGGACCTCCTTGTCCAAACGTGTCACCAAGTCGGTAGGAGAAGACTTGCGCTCAACCTGCAAATCTTCTTTCATGTGAGCCAAAATATAGTCAGCAGCTTCCTGCACAATCTGTTTGGCAAATTCAAATTTAGTTTCCAAGAGAAATCTTCCCTTCTCTTTTTTCTTTTGCTAATTGAACCGCATGATAGCAGGAATAACCGCTAGCCGTCTCAAATTCGCGACCTAGGCGCTTTTCTTCACTTTTGCTCGGGACGATAGACTTAAATTCCTTATAGGAATCTAGCAGTTTTTTTGCTTCTACCTTATCTTCATAAGCAGCTTCAACATCATTAAAAAAAGAAAGCACTGAAGCAAGTTCTTCAGTGCTCCACGACAAATCTAGTGGGTAACTATACTGTTTGTTCATCTATCCTATACCAGCTCTCAATGTTGCTTCTTTCAATTCTTGTTTACGGTAACTACGAGGGAGAAAAGCACGAATCTCATCTTCATTAAAACCGATCTGCATGCGTTTGGTATCTATAATAATTGGACGACGCAAAAGACTAGGATATTGCTCAATCAACTGAAGCAACTCCGATACCGAGATACTCTCTACATCAATATCCAATTTTTGAAAAATTTTTGAACGAGTTGAAATGATGTCATCAGTACCATTTTCGGTCAAGGAAAGAATATGTTGTAATTCTTTTCTTGTTAAAGGACTAGTCATAATATTATGCTCTTGAAAGGGCACTTTATGCGTCTCTAACCAAGCCTTTGCCTTACGACATGATGTACAACTCGGTGATAAAAATAGTGTAATCATGCTTTTCTCTTCTTTTATCTATACTTGCTATTTCTATTATACAAAAAAATAAAGCGCTTGACTAGATATTTTTAGAAAAAAAGCCTATTTTTTCATAGAAAATAGACTGTTTTCTGCAAATATCTCCTGCTTTGCAAGTTTATCTTTAGGATAACCTAACAATAAATAGGGAGCAGAGCAACTTCTCTCGGTTTTTATTAAAAATACAGAATTTTTTCCACTATTTCCTTGAAGCTTTAACAAAAAGGAAACCAAACATTCCTTCATACAAAACAAAGAAAAGTACAAAGGCATGGAGGAAGAAAATCTCTGGTAAAATCAGAATAACTCGATCCTTTGCAGGATCAAAAAGCCAGGTATCGTCTCCCACAAAGAGAATCTGATGGAAAAGAGTAAAGAATTGCTCAAAACCAATCAACACTCCTACAAGCCCAATGGCGAGAGGCAATAGCACTAGGGTCAGGATACTTTTACGATATAGTGCTAAAAAGCCTTTTTTGACAATCTTTTTAACAAAGAAATAGAAACTTGGAAGTGTCACCAAAGTAACCAGCTGAACCAAGTGGAAGAGATTCTTCACCACCGCAAAGTGGTGTAAACCAGCCGCTGACGAACGGAAATCTGGCATCTCTAAGACCTGACTAAAGGGATTGGTCAGGTAATTCATCAAGATATGAAAATTGTACTGAATGGTTTCGGATTTTAGAAAGACACGATCCGTTAAATTCAGCCACTCAATCTCCAAGGGATAGAAAATCCATGCCAGATAAATGGTTAAGAGAATAGAAAGGGAGAGGAAAAAAAGCATACTTCCCCAAAAGGTCAGTTTAGTTTTCATCAAAATTCCACTCCGCAAGGCTAGACACCACATGAGTTGGTGCGATTGGCAGGTCCGCTACTTCTTCTGCCTTGGTAAAACCTGTCGTCACCAAGAGCGTTGGAATACCATTGTCAATCCCTGCTCGTATATCTGTCAGGTAGTTGTCCCCAACCATAAGCAATTCTTCTCTTTTCAAACCTAAGTGCTCAACCGCCTTGCCCATGATGATAGCATTTGGTTTCCCAATATAAACTGGTTTCACTCGTGTTGCCACTTCAAGCAGGGTTACCAGTGAACCAGCTCCTGGCAAGAGACCACGTTCCGTCGGGATATTGAGATCTGGATTGGTTCCGATAAAGTGAGCTCCCTTTTGGATAGCTAGAGTCGCCGTCGCAAATTTTTCATAGTCGACTTGCCAGTCCAGTCCAACTACCACATAGGCAGGATTTTCCTTGTCTTCGACATAACCAGCTGCCTGAATGGCATCCTTGAGTCCTTCTTCTCCGATGACATAGACTGTCTTTTCCAGTCCCAAGTCATTCATATAGTCGATGGTTGCCAAAGTTGCCGTGTAGACAGTTGATAAAGGCGTGTTGATATTAAAATTCTGAGCCAACATCTCTTGAACGCTCTCAGGAGTACGAGTTGTATTGTTGGTCACAAAGAGATAGGGAATTTCTCTTTTTTGCAACTCATGCACAAAAGCCTCCCCCGCCGGAATCCGGTCTTTTCCCTTGTAAATGGTTCCGTCTAAATCAATTAAATAACCTTTATATGTCATCTCTCTTTAGTCCTTTTTTATTTCTTGCCAAGTAATCATAGCTTGGGCATTGATTTCGCCATCACTGATAATCTCATGCTTGCTTTCTAGTCCCTTGAGTTCATAAGCTGATGCAATCATGCCACCCGGTCGCACTTCTTTGACATATTTGAGATTGATTTTCTTTGGAATATACTTGGTTAAAAAATCTGGTCCCATGACTTCAAAAATCCAATCCAGATATTTGCTGTTATTGACATGACCATTCATATCCAAATCGTAAAAACGAACATGGTAGTCTTTACTGATTGGATCTTCTAGATTTGCATACTTTGGCCCACGGATGAGTTTTTTATCAAACTCAGACTGGTAAGGAGCAACAATCTCCGGTTCGACAGCATGGACTTTCCGACTGTCTCTGTCCATGAGAACAAAGGTTGCTACCATGCGAATGATTTCTTGACCTGCTTCATCATAGATAGTGAAACGGCGGTAGCAAAAAAGACGATTGTAAGTCAATGCTTCTGTTTCAATCGTAATCTCTTCAGCAAAGCGAGGCAAGCGAACCACGTCAATCGCATAGTCTGTAATAATCCAGACTAGATTGTAGCGCTCCAACACGTCCTTGTCGCTAACTCCCAGCTCAATCGATTGCATACCTGATACTTGCAAGGACAGCAAAATCACATCTGGCAACTTGATATGACCGTTCATATCCGCCATATCAAAAGGAATTTTCATTTTCATTTGATAAGTTAAGCCCATTGTTCTACTCCAAAATAAATCGTTCTGCTACAGTGTCTCCCAGGAAGAGACCCCTCTTTGTCATTCGGACACGATCACCGTCGATCTGCATAAGTCCTTGTTGAACCAAGTCTCTGATGATTTCGCCATAAAGTCCATCAAAGGATCGTTCAAATTTTTCCTCAAATCGCGCCATGGAAACCCCGGATTTTTTCCGGAGGCCTAGGAACATTTCTTCTTCCATCTGCTCCGTTTGACTCAGGTGTTCTTCTGTAATCCGAGCATTTCCTGCCTCTACCGCATTGAGATAGTGGCGGATAGGACCATGATTTTTATAACGCACCCCATTCACATAACCTGAAGCACCCGCACCGATACCATAATACTCGGCATTATCCCAGTACATGAGATTGTGGCGACTTTCAAATCCGGGTTTAGAGAAATTGGAAATCTCATAATGCTCAAAACCAGCTCGCTCTAGTTCTGCGATGATGTACTCAAACATCTCCGCTTCTAACTCTTCCTTGGGCAGGGGCAGTTTCCCTCGTCTCATGCGATTCATAAAGACCGTATGATTTTCCAAAATCAAGCTATAAAGGCTCATATGAGGAATATCAAGCGAGATTGCCTTAGCGACATTGTCCTTGACCTGATCCATAGTTTGACCAGGTAGAGCATAGATTAGATCGATGGAGATATTGTCAAAACCAGCCAGTTTGAGGCGGTCGATATTTTCATAAATATCCTTCTCCAAATGACTGCGCCCAATCTTTTTCAGCATTTTGTCATCAAAAGTCTGCACACCTAAGGAAACACGATTGACTGGTGACTGTTTCAAAACCGCAATCTTATCTGCGTCCAAATCTCCTGGGTTAGCTTCAATGGTCAACTCTTCCAAGACAGACAAGTCTAGATTTTTAGTCAGGCCATCCAAGAGCACTTCTAATTGCGAAGCGGACAAAGCCGTTGGCGTCCCACCTCCAATGTAGAGAGTTCGTAACTTTTGGATATCATAAGAACGAAACTCTTCTAGCAGATGCTCCAGATAACTATCTACTGGTTGATTCTTGATAAAAACTTTTGAAAAGTCACAATAATAACAAATCTGTGTACAAAAGGGAATATGCACATAGGCGGACGTTGGTTTTTTCTGCATAGTATTTATTATACCACAAAGACAGGCTTGCAGATAAAAATCACCATCTCCAAAAACCAGAGATGGTGATGCATTATACTTCAGTAATATCGATGATGATTTCTTCTTGGTCTTCAGCAACGTCTGGAGTTGCTGACTGTTCTTGCCACTGCTCCTTGAGATTGTTAAAGGTTTCCTTTGACGCTTCTGTCGCTTGTCGAGCACAGGTTTTAGCTTGGTCAAGGACACTATCAAAAGTGATTTCACCAGATTCTACTTGTTCCTTTGTTTTCAGCACAAAGTCCGTTGCCTGTTCCTTCACTTCTGTTAGTTTTTCACAGACTTGCTCTCTAGCATATTCTGGATCTTCTCTCAAATCATCTAAAAAATCCTGAGCTTGACTACAAACTTGCTTACCCTTGTCACTGGTTAAGAACAAAGCAAGAGCTGCACCTGAAACTGTTCCTAAAAGGATAGAGGATAGTTTTCCCATAAGATTTCTCCTTTTTTATTTTTTGAAAAATTTACTTGCGACACGAAGTGCGGACAAGCCTGCACCTGTTTTAATGGTCTTTGAACCAGCAGATGAAGCTTTTTTGCCTAAAACACGTGCATGTTGGTTGAGATCAGATACTGACTCAGACAAGTCTGCCACAGCTGTAAAAAGTGGATCAATCGTCGCAACTTTGATATTGATATCGTCTGCTAACACATTGACCTTAACCAACAATTCATTAGTCTGATGCAAGGTAACATTCACATCTGAGCTCAACGTTTTGATGGTTTTCTCTGTCTCATCAATCATACGACCGGCTTTTTGAATCGTGATTGTCAAATAGACTAAACAGACAATCAAAGCAATCGCAACAAGTATATATGCAACTTCTAACATTTAGTTTTCCTCCTCTGTATGATAGAAAGGGGCTTTCTTTCGATTTTGATAAAGTATGATAAAAATACCGAGTCCGATAAGGACAACTGATAACCATTGGGAAACTCGCAGACCAAAGAACATGAGACTATCCGTCCGCATCCCTTCGATAATCATACGACCAAAGCCATACCAAATCAAGTAGAAAGCAGTGATATGACCACGTCTGATTCCCTGTAATTTTCGTCTAAAAATCAGAATCAAAGCAAATCCAATCAGATTCCAAACCGACTCATATAAGAAGGTCGGCTGACGGTAGCTACCATCAATGTACATTTGGTCACGAATGAAGCCTGGCAAATAATCCAGACTATCTACTGCTGCACCGTAGGCTTCTTGGTTAAAGTAGTTCCCCCAGCGCCCTAAACTCTGGGCAACCATGACGCTCGGTGCTGCAATATCTAAGAAATCCCAAGTATTAATCAGCTTTCTATCTGCAAAGATATAAAGGACAATAGCGCCCGCTATCAAACCTCCATAAATGGCCAAACCACCATTCCAAATGGCGATGATTTCACCTGGATTTTGCAGATAATAATCTAAACGAAAGAGTACGTAGTATAATCTAGCACCTAAAATAGCTACAGGAAAAGCAATCAGGATAAAATCCAAAATATCATCTGATAGGATTTTCTTTTTAGGAGCTTCTTTCATGGCAAGATAGACTGCCAAAATCAAACCAGCCACAATACACAAAGCATACCAACGAATAGAAAAAGGACCGATTTCAAATGCGACTGGATTAATCATGTTTCACCTCATTTTGAGCGATTAGATTTGTCAAGCGTTCTTCAAATAAACGTGTCGCATCAAAGCCCATTTCTTTAGCACGATAGTTCATGGCAGCTGCCTCAATAACAACGGAGATGTTTCGTCCTGTTTTTACTGGAATGCGGATACGCGGAATCGTTACACCAGAAACTTCGAGTTCTTCGGCATTGTTTCCTAGACGGTCAAAGGTCTTATGCGTATCGTAATTTTCTAGATAAACTGCTAGCTGAACTTGTGAAGAATCTTTTACAGCACTTGCACCATAGAGACTCATGATATCGATAATCCCAACTCCACGAATCTCAAGTAAATGCTTCAAGATTTCAGCAGGTTCGCCCCAAAGAGTCATCTCATCCTTAGAATAAATATCTACACGATCGTCTGCTACTAGACGGTGTCCACGTTTCACAAGCTCAAGACCTGTCTCACTCTTACCGATACCGCTATCCCCTTGAATCAAGACACCCATGCCATAGATATCCATCAAGACACCGTGCACACTGGTACGTTTAGCCAAACGGGAATCAAGGTAGCTAGAAAGTTCTCCAGATAAACGACTGGTTGCTGTTCGACTGGTTAAAATCGCAATCTTGCATTCCCTAGCAGCCCTCAACATTTCCTCGGGTACTACCAGACCACGAGCCACGATAACCGCAGGTGTTTCAGGTAGAAACATCTTCTTCAAAACTTGATAACGGTTCTGGGCAGGCATGGCAACTAAATAGGACCACTCCTTCATCCCTAACAGCTGAATCCGTTCTGGTGTATAGTAATCAAAATAGCCCGTCATTTCAAGACCAGGTCTCATAATGTCCGCAGTATTGATTTCTTTTTCAAGTAATTCGCCTTCACCATAGACAATATCTAGTCTGAGTTTTTCAATGACATCTCTTACTAAAACCGACATAATTTCCTCCTTCAATCGAGTTCTCCCTACTATTATATCAGATTGTAGGTGGAAGTTTCCTTTTTTTGCAGGATTTACAGTATTTATTTGATGTAGCTTGGGAAAAGATTTGACTAGTAAGTCTTTTCGCACTCTTTTAAATTAACCGAGACAAATCTACTGCAAATTGGTCAACGTCTATCACCAAGTCCCTTCCAGATTTTTCTAAGTAAATTTTTGGAAGACCTTTTGTTAATATTCTATTTGCATCAGCCATATCTTGAGGATAGGTATAGAACTGTTGACCTTTTGGGAACTGATTTTGGACTTGCCATTCTTCAAACTCCTTCAAAAAAGTCTTATGAGATGGCATACTGACTTCTTCGAACAAGGAATGGTCAAACAATCGTACCAATCGATATAGACCATGAATCTCATCCGCAAAGCACTTATCAATCTTTTCATAGGGGTAACCTCGTCTCTGATAAGCTTGGCATAAGTTTTGTAAGCACTCACTTAATGCAACTGCATCTTTTCTTGCCAAACTTATAAAATACCGAACAGAAAATTCTTCCATACCAGTTCGTTTTTTCTTCTCTAAAAACTGTTGTGCACGCAAGAGAGACTCGGATAATCTTTCTTCATCTTGATAATAAAGAGCGTATAAAAGATTCATCACATTTTCTGGGTAATAGGTTCCTTTCAACAAGGGTAAATCTTTAGGGACGAAAAATGGAATGACTGAAAAATCGTTACAAGCAAAAGAGGTAAACAAGCCTTTCAAAATTCCATCTGTGTAAATGGTTCCACTTGCCAACAAACCGCCTCTCAGCAACTCGGTTCTTCCTGTTTGCCATAGAGCGTTGTTTAACTGTGTATAATCCCCATCTAAAAACGCCGCATAATAGGCAAAATATTTAATATCATCTAGCAATAAGCTACTGTACAATTTTACCCTTAAAACCTTGTCAGACAATACTTTTGAATCGGTCAAATACTTTTCAAAAATTCTTTGGTTTGACTCTTCAAATCCCTTCCAATCTATCGGATCAGCACAATAACCCCAATCTTCCAAGTGATTTTCACGCATCTTTTGATATTCTTTTATATACTCTCTCATAACAATTTATTCCTCTAAATACTATGCAAAAAAAGACTAGACAAGTCTAGCCTTTCATTTCAAATTAGAATTTTTTACGTTTACGAGCTGCTTCTGATTTACGTTTACGTTTTACAGAAGGTTTTTCATAGAATTCACGTTTGCGTGTTTCTTGAAGAGTACCAGCTTTAGTAACCGCACGTTTGAAACGACGAAGTGCATCGTCAAGAGATTCATTCTTACGTACTACTGTTTTAGACATTTTTTTCACTCCCTTCAAGTTCAAGATCTATTCCATTTTACACGCAAAATGAATATTTGTCAAGGGAAAACTGACATAAACTTATATTATCTTCCCTTTTCTTTTTAAAAGGGACAACGTATTAGAATAGATGTCATAATAGCGAAAAAAAATATTTTAATCCTGTTCAGAAACAACTTTTATTTCTTTATCATTTACAATAACAGCTTGTGAATTGTTCATTCGCAATAAGTCGAGCTGATTTTTATAGGTTTCAAAGGTCTTCTTGCTACTATCAGTAAAAGGCTCCTCACCATAATGTGGAAGGATGTAAAACTCCACTTCATTCAATCCCGCTGTATCAGATAACTCTGTCGCTACCGTCTTGTCATCCATGAGCTTATTGTAGTCAACATCCTTGGCGGTAATGATAGCCCCTGCTGATTCTCCCACATAGATCAGCCCATCTCTTATTTGTTCTTTGATAAGAGATAGGAGTTGTTTTTTCTTTAATTCTTGTAATAAATAAAATGTATTCCCGCCAGAGATATAAAGAATTTTGCTTTGGAAAATCTTTGCCTGTGCAGTTTCTCGATCACAAGAAGCAATATCTAGAACCTCTATCTCAAATCCTAAATCTTTGAATGTTTGCTGAGCCTCATCGATATAGGCAGTATAATCCTCTTTGTTCCCAGCGGTAGGAATAAATAAAACCTTATTTTCTAGATTCTTTTCCTTTGCATAATCGCTAAAAAGCTTTTTGACACCAGCAAAGTATGAACATAAAAATAATTGTTTCATGATTGTACCTCCATTAATGTTTAACAATTTTATAAAGGATCCACGTTCCCTTTCTTTGACTAGTTACGAGCTCAAACCCTATTAACAACAAGAATCGTCTAAATGTTTTTTCGATTTGAACCTCTGGTAAAAAGTAAGACAACTTGTTATATTCACAAGCCAGTAAGAGCATCCCGTCTGATTTGAGTATTCTTCGAAGTTCCATAAAAGAAGCCTATAGGTCCTGCCAATGAAAATGAGTTTGAAAGGCTGTGATTAAATCAAAACTTCGAACCCCCTCTGAATAACTTTATTATACCACTTTAGCAGGATAGTGAACAATTGAGGCAAAATAATTAGACGATTTTCAAATCAATTACCAAAAAGAGAGAACCAATTGGTTCTCTCTTTCTGTTAGACTGACATCTTCTTAGATAGCAATGAATGTAATCATTTCAATCAAGTATCTAAAACAACTTATTAGATGACTTTCGCCACTAATTATTCTTCTTCAGATTTTTTTCTTTGAGCTAGAGAAATTAATCCCATACCTGATAAAGCAGCCAATAGACCAACTGTCAAGTGAGATGTCTCCTCAGAACCCGTATTTGGAAGAGTTTTAGCAGTTCTTTCTTCTGTAATACCTTGTTGTTCTGGATTTTCAACTACAGGAAGTTCTACTACTGTTGGGGTATAGAATCCTGAAATAATATTTCCATTGCGATCTTTACGGATCACTTTCACACCTTTGGCTTGTCCTACAA
>CAUSPE010000033.1:0-16194 GCA_963533485.1 uncultured Streptococcus sp. | reverse complement strand
GTGTTGAAAACATGATCTACCAAGCTGGTGGTGTGGTGAAACTCATTACCCAAAGCTTGCGAGTATCCGGACACGGGAATGCGCGTGATTTGCAGTTGATGATCAATCTTTTGCAACCAAACTACCTCTTCCCTATCCAAGGAGAGTACCGTGAGTTGGATGCGCATGCCAAGGCTGCCATGGCAGTTGGAATGTTGCCAGAACGCATTTTCATCCCTAAAAAGGGAACGACCATGTCTTATGAACATGGGGACTTTGTCCCAGCTGGAGCAGTTTCTGCAGGGGATGTCTTGATTGACGGAAATGCCATCGGGGATGTTGGAAATGTGGTCCTTCGTGACCGTAAGGTCTTGTCAGAGGATGGAATCTTTATCGTGGCGATCACTGTCAACCGTCGTGAGAAGAAAATTGTGGCCAAGG
Source organism: uncultured Streptococcus sp. (assembly GCA_963533485.1). GTDB lineage: Bacteria > Bacillota > Bacilli > Lactobacillales > Streptococcaceae > Streptococcus. The sequence goes on along the minus strand of CAUSPE010000033.1, from coordinate 15,774 downwards.
CCCGTGTCCATACACGTGGATTTGTTTATCTCAAGAAGAGCCGCGATATTCTCCGTGAAAGTTCAGAATTGATTAACCAAACGGTAGAAGAGTATCTTCAAGGTGATGACTTTGACTGGGCAGATCTCAAAGGCAAGGTTCGTGACAATCTGACCAAGTACCTCTTTGATCAAACCAAGCGTCGTCCAGCAATCTTGCCAGTCGTGATGGAAGCAAAATAATAAGCAGAATACCTACAGAAAAAGTCGAAATTCGGCTTTTTCTTATAGAATAGTAAAAGGAGACAACCATGGCAGTTATGAATATTGAGTATTACTCAGAAGTTTTGGATATGGAGTGGGGCGTTACGGTACTCTATCCAGATGCTAGTCGGGTGACTGAACCAGATTGCACAGATATTCCTGTCCTTTATCTTTTGCACGGAATGTCAGGAAACCAAAATAGCTGGCTCAAACGTACCAATGTCGAGCGCTTGTTGCGTGGAACCAATCTCATTGTTATCATGCCCAATACTAGCAATGGCTGGTACACAGATACTCAGTATGGCTATAACTACTATACTGCTCTAGCAGAAGAGTTACCTCAGGTCATGAAACGTTTCTTCCCCAATATGACCAGCAAGCGAGAAAAAACTTTCATAGCAGGCCTCTCCATGGGTGGATACGGTTCCTTCAAACTCGCTCTATCGACAAATCGTTTTTCTCATGCGGCTAGTTTTTCTGGTGCGCTCAGTTTTCAGGAATTTTCTCCTGAAAGTCAGGATCTGGGGTCACTTGCCTACTGGCGAGGAGTTTTTGGAGAGATTAAAGACTGGACAGCTAGTCCTCATTCGCTTGAAAGCATGGCTGAAAAATCCGATAAAAAGACCAAACTATGGGCTTGGTGTGGGGAACAAGACTATCTCTACTCTGCCAATAATCTCGCAGTGAAAAACCTCAAAAAACTTGGTTTTGAGGTGACCTATAGTCATAGTCCAGGTAAGCACGAGTGGTACTACTGGGAAAAACAATTGGAGCGTTTTATGGCTACTCTACCAATTGACTTTGTTTTGGAAGAGCGCTTATCTTAGTTTTAGGTTTCTTTCAGCTTTCTTCAGTAAAATAGAGAATCTATCTTGATCAAGGAGAATATGATTTCAAGATAGGTTCTTATTTTTATGAAAGGTGGGACGTCATGTTCTGGATTATTCGATTATTCTTCCGATTTCTTTTGGGAATTTGGCGTTTCTTCTGGCGTCTGGTTTGGACTGTAGTTATTCTACTGCTCATTGCTTTTGGAGTGGTTTGGTATCTGTCTGGTGATTTTCATTCTGCGGTCAATCAGGTTGAAAAAATGAGTAAGATTGGTCAAGGTGGTTGGAATCAATGGAGGGAGACGGGAACGCTGGAGGTCTTGTCTCAGACAGACAGTCACCAACATGCAGAAGGCAAGTGGGCTCAGGCCTCAGCTCGCATCTATATTGAACCTCAAATGGATGAGACCTTCCAAGGTGCCTATGCAGAAGCTATAAAAAACTGGAATCAAACGGGAGCTTTTACCTTTGAGGTGGTTGCGGATCCTAGTCAGGCGGATATTGTGGCAAGTGAGATGAATGATGGATCGACCGCTGTAGCTGGTCAAGCAGAGAGTCAAACCAATTTGTTAACCAAACAATTTATATCTGTAACGGTTCGCCTGAATCACTATTATCTATCCAATCCAAACTATGGTTATTCTTATGAACGGATCGTGCACACGGCGGAGCACGAGCTGGGGCATGCCATCGGTTTGGATCATACCAACGAGACTTCTGTCATGCAGCCAGCAGGCTCCTACTATGGAATTCAGCCGCAGGATGTGACAGCTGTTCAAGAACTCTATACCAGTAGCGACTAGATGAAGTCGGTGCAATCTGAAAAGAAATCAAAGCTCCTCCAACAAGTGATTGGTGGGGCTTTTTGTTCGTCCTGTTACGACCTTTTTGCTATAATGGAACTATGAATAACTTGATCAAATCAAAACTAGAGCTCTTGCCGACTAGTCCTGGATGCTACATTCACAAGGATAAAAATGGCACCATTATCTATGTAGGAAAGGCTAAAAATCTGCGTAATCGCGTGCGGTCCTATTTTCGTGGGAGTCACGATACCAAGACGGAAGCTTTGGTATCTGAGATTGTGGATTTTGAATTTATCGTCACTGAGTCCAATATTGAGGCTCTTCTCCTAGAAATCAACCTCATCAAGGAAAATAAGCCCAAGTACAATATCATGCTCAAGGATGATAAGTCTTATCCTTTTATCAAAATCACCAATGAGCGCTATCCTCGATTGATTATCACCCGTCAGGTCAAAAAGGACGGTGGTCTCTACTTTGGTCCCTATCCAGATGTGGGGGCAGCCAATGAAATCAAGCGGCTTTTAGATCGGATTTTCCCTTTTCGTAAGTGTACCAACCCGCCCTCTAAGGTCTGTTTTTATTACCATATCGGCCAATGTATGGCTCACACCATCTGTAAAAAAGATGAGGCCTATTTCAAGTCCATGGCTCAGGAGGTTTCTGATTTCCTAAAAGGGCAGGATGATAAAATCATCGATGACCTCAAGGGGAAGATGGCAAAGGCGGCTCAAAGTATGGAGTTTGAACGTGCAGCGGAATACCGTGATCTGATTCAGGCCATTGGAACACTTCGGACCAAGCAACGGGTCATGGCCAAAGATTTGCAAAATCGGGACGTCTTTGGTTACTATGTGGATAAGGGCTGGATGTGTGTTCAGGTTTTCTTTGTTCGTCAAGGAAAACTCATCGAGCGGGATGTCAATCTCTTCCCCTACTACAACGATCCGGATGAGGATTTTTTGACCTATGTGGGACAATTCTATCAAGAAAAATCTCACCTGGTTCCCAATGAAGTATTGATTCCGCAGGATATCGACCAAGAAGCTGTCAAGGCCTTGGTGGATACCAAGATTGTCAAACCCCAGCGTGGAGAAAAAAAACAGCTGGTCAATCTAGCCATAAAAAATGCCCGTGTTAGTCTGGAGCAGAAGTTCAATCTGCTAGAAAAATCTGTTGAAAAGACCCAAGGAGCTATTGAAAATCTGGGACGCTTGCTCCAAATCCCGACTCCAGTTCGTATCGAGTCCTTCGATAACTCTAATATCATGGGAACCAGTCCTGTTTCGGCCATGGTGGTCTTTGTCAATGGCAAACCGAGTAAAAAAGACTACCGAAAGTACAAGATAAAAACGGTTGTCGGTCCAGATGACTATGCTAGTATGCGTGAGGTTATTCGCAGACGTTATGGCCGAGTTCAACGTGAGGCTTTGACTCCACCAGATTTGATTGTCATCGATGGGGGACAAGGTCAAGTCAATATCGCAAAGCAAGTCATCCAAGAAGAGCTAGGTTTGGATATCCCAATTGCAGGTCTGCAAAAGAATGATAAGCACCAAACCCATGAATTGCTCTTTGGAGATCCGCTGGAAGTGGTGGAGTTGTCTCGCAATTCTCAGGAATTTTTCCTCCTCCAACGCATTCAAGATGAGGTACACCGCTTTGCTATCACTTTCCACCGCCAACTGCGCTCAAAAAATTCCTTTTCTTCACAACTGGATGGGATTGAAGGATTGGGACCTAAACGCAAGCAGAATCTCATGAAGCATTTTAAATCTCTCGCTAAAATCAAGGAAGCCAGTGTAGATGAGATTGTCGAAGTTGGGGTACCAAGGGCAGTCGCAGAAGCTGTTCAGAGAAAGTTGAACCCGCAGGAAGAAGTGGAGTTGGCTCAAGTAGCGGAACCATTAAGAGAATTGGAATAAGTATCTAGATAGAAAGTAGAAGAAATGAATAGGATTGAGATTGACAGAGATATACTCCTTTTTTTACGATTTGCTTACTTTGGGAATTCAAAAGATTTATTTTTAGCTGCAACTACTAGAGCCTATCTGGATTTTAATCGAACCTTGCGATTTCATGGCATGCCAGATGAACAGCGCTTGGAGATGAGAAATCGGGCCTCTAAGAGTATCAAAGAAGCGATTTTAAATCTCTTGAATCGGGACAAGCTGTGTCAAACTGATTTTGATAGTTGGCATCATAGGACTTGTGATGTTCTGATAGATTGCTATCGCTCAAATGGGATTCGATTCACTTATGGTCATGCTCAAAAGTGGATTAATATGACGTTCAAGTATCTGTATATGCTTGAAGCTGTAACCCTAGACTTCGTTTTTCCTTTTTTACACGTACCGATAGATAACATCGTGTTAGAGAGGGCTAAAAAACAGTTGTGTATCCCCAGACCTTCTCAAGTGTGGAGTAGTTGGGGAGATTACGCTTTCTATCTTCAATATCAAGGTTATTTGAGACAAAGAATAGGCAAGGAAAATCCTCTTCGTTGGGAGTTTCACAATTGGCTAGATGAAATAGAAAAAGGAAACCATCATGAACCATAAAATCGCAATTTTATCAGATATTCATGGCAATGCGACGGCCTTAGAAGCAGTGATTGCAGATGCTAAAAATCAAGGAGTCAGTGAATACTGGCTTCTGGGAGATATTTTTCTTCCTGGTCCCGGTGCGAATGACTTGGTCGCCCTGCTAAAGGATCTTCCTATCACAGCCAGTGTTCGAGGCAATTGGGATGATTGTGTCCTTGAGGTCTTGGATGGGGAATATGGTTTGGAACATCCACAAGAAATCCAATCAATGCGAATGACCCAGTTTTTGATGGAGCGAATGGATCCTGCAACGATTGTCTGGCTACGAAGCTTGCCTTTGCTGGAAAAGAAAGAAATTGAAGGACTGCGCTTTTCTATCTCTCATAATTTGCCAAATAAGAACTATGGTAGTGACTTGCTAGTTGAGAATGATACAGAGAAATTTGACAAACTCCTAGATGATGAAGTTGACGTGGCAGTCTATGGTCATGTTCACAAGCAGTTGCTTCGTTATGGCAGTCAAGGGCAACAAATCATCAATCCAGGGTCGATTGGCATGCCCTATTTTAATTGGGAGGCGTTAAAAAATCACCGTGCCCAGTATGCCGTGATAGAAGTGGAAGATGGAGAATTGGTAAACATTTTATTCCGAAAAGTTTCCTATGATTATGAAGCAGAGTTAGAATTAGCCAAGTCCAAGGGTCTTCCTTTTATCGAAATGTATGAAGAACTACGCCGAGAAGACAACTATCGGGGGCACAATCTGGAACTCTTAGCTAGTTTAATTGAAAAGCATGGGTATGTAGAGGATGTGAAAGATTATTTTGATTTTTTAAAAGAATTATCGTAAACTAAAACTAGTTGTAACAATGCTAATTTATCTGGAGACAAATATGACAAATCATGGAATTATTAGTTTAAGTGGTTTCGCTTTTCAAATAAGAGTTTTTATCTATTATTTATCTGAAATATCAGATGGAGAGAGTTTAGGGTATGAAGTCTTAGATGATATTGTTCTAAAAAATGATAATTTAGATGAGATAGATACTAATATATTTGTAAAAGGAACACCAACTTTTAAAGCGATTCAAGTTAAAAAATCAGACTTGAAGCAAGCTGATATGAAGAAAATATTAAAAAATTGGTTGATTCTTGAATTGGGAGATAAAAATATTGATGAATATCATCTTGTATTAGAAGGAAGTATGGACGGTGAATTATTTGATAATAAATTAGTAGATGCTCTCTATCATGACATAGAAACTTCATCGTCAAAGCGCAAAGATTCATTAGATCAAAGACTTAGAGCAAAAAAATTAACAAAAGATGAATTAGAAACGACAATAGGCATCATTAAAGAGAAATTTCAATTACAGTTGAATAATATAGATAAGTTAATAGATGCTAAGTTTACTGATATATTTCATAAAGTATATAGCCAAGTAGTTTATAAACTGAGATTAGAGGAGTTGTGCATCCATATCACTTATCAGATTATAAGTAGTGCACGATATCGATTACCTTATTCTTTATGCTATAAGTCTTTCATAGATATGGTCGAAGATATCGTGAAGCGTTTTACAAAAGAACGAAGCGAGCCTAGTTATGTAGATTTTAAGCGAACTAATAAAATTGATTTAGAGGATTTAAAAATAGTTACATCTAGGGAGTTTATTCAACTCAAATATTGTAATCTTACCGAAGAGGAGTTAAAAAAACATCTTATTCATAAATTCTATTTTGAAAATGCTTTACGCAATTCTTTGGAAATTGGTTTATATAAAGATTACGATAATTTATTAGAAACCACATATGAAAACTATGGAGAAACTGTTTCTGAGTTAAAGATGCTAAAGAGTGACTTTCCAATAAATAGATTAATTGAAATTAATAAAAAATCAAACTCATATGCAATAAATGAACAAATCAAATTCGGGAGTAGTATTTATTTAACCAGAGATACTGAAATTAATAGGTTAATATCATGGAAGGATGAAACATGAATGGTAGCGAAGAATTAGAAAAACAGTATAAAATATTACAACTTGCAATATATTGTGATGTTATCCCTTTGATTTTGAAAGAACATAATAATTTAAGTCTTTCAAAATTAATGATTTTTAGTTATTTGATAAAAAAAGATAATTATTATTTTAAATCAATTTATGATGCAAAAACTAAAAAGAATGTTACAGAAAGATTAATATCACTCCTGTCAGGAGATATGGAAAGACTATTTGACAGTATCCAATTTATACTTCGAGCACTTGATTTACTTAGTAAAAATAAAATTATAAAAATCATTGATGGGTGTGCATTTTTTAATAAAGATGGTAAGGTTCCAATTGAGCATAGATATAAAATTAGTTATTTTATTCATAAATCAATTGAAGAGAGTAGGCATATCAGTGATGAACAATTTATGAAAGAGGTTCTTGGAAATGTTTAAAATTAATTCAATAAGTATTTTTGATGGCGAAAAAAATTCATATACATATCATTTTCAAGAAGGAGTGAATTATATACGAGCAGATAATTCTAAAGGAAAGACTGTTTTTTATCAATTTATAGACTATATACTTGGAGGTTCATTAAAGTCCAACCTAGAAGGGGCAGAAAAAATTGTTAGTGTAGAGATGATTTTTGAATATAAAGGTCATACTTTTAAAGTATGCCGTGTATTAGGCAGAGAAGAAAATTATTTTTATTTGGATAATCAGGAAACAGCAAAACCAATTGATTCAACAGAATATAAAAGTAAATTAAATTCAATTTTTTCTAGCAATGATGAGGAACAAAGAAAAATAAAAGAGTTTACTGGTGAGAATATTACATTTAGACAATTTACAATGTTTAATTTTTTAGGTGAAAATAGACAAGGGCAGTTACAAAATTTTTGGGATAAAGCATCTGATATTAAATATTCTGTTCGACTAAATCCTCTAATGAATTACATTTTTAATCCTCGCTTAGAAGAAATTTCAAAACTTTTAAACGATATAAAATATAGCAAGCAAGAATTAGCACAATTGGAAACTGAAACAAAACAAAGTGATTTTTTTATATCGGAAATTAATAAAAACCTAAATATTTTGGGAATTAAAGTTCAATTTAATGGCTTGAATAAAGATAAGATACTTGCTGAATTGAACACAGTCAAACAATCAAGTCAGAAAATAGGGGCAACAGATGATAAATCATTAGCAGATTTATTGACTCAAAAGAATAGTTTAGATGAGCAAATCAAAATTTATAGAAATAATATTTCAGTACTAAAACAAGATCAGCGAATCAATAAAAATCGCTCTCAAATGCTCCAATCTTTGAAAAGATTAATTGACAAGAACGAAGAATATAAATATTTAGTTGAACCAATTGAGCAAGTGTTACATTCTATTGAAGGGGATCTTGACTTTAGTAATTATATAATAAAAGATAAGACAGTAGAAGCACTTGAAAAACAGAGTTTTGAGCTAAAGGGAATTATCAACAGAAAAGAATCTGGACTGAGACCTTTTTCTTTGGAGGATAAGGTTAAAGCGATAGTTTTACTAGAAGAATATTTGCAACAAGACTTCATTGTTAACAATTCTAAACTAGAGCAGTTGAAAACGAGAATACGTGAATTAAGGAAAGAGTTAAATGAACTCCAAAATGAGGATGACAAGAAAAAGATTTCTAATTTATCAAAAAATATTACTGATATATATATTTCTAGTAGCTCGGTATCAAAATTTGTTTTAGAAGATGTGGAGCGAGATAATTTTTTTATCGAATTTATAAAAAATGGTTGTATTCTACAACCTAAAATATCTAAAGGAGATAGTATCCTTGTAGGAAGCAAAGCTCGAAAAACTCTTATTCAACTCTCAGGTTATATAGCATTTATAAAAATGCTTTTGGAGGAAGGGAGATATCCGGTAATCCCATTATTAGTATTAGACCATATATCCAAAGATTTTTCGGAAGAGAATCAAAGAGCGGTGGGATATATTCTTAATGAACTAAACGCAGACGAAGATATTGTTCAAATAATTATGTTTGACGATAAGCGGCCAGAGGACTTAAATTTAAATGAGATTCATTATATAGAATTGGATCTAGGAGAAGAGAAGAGCGGTTTTAATCCATTTATATAGATAATTGCTTTTCTCCCCTCTCTCTTTCAAATTATGGTAGAATGGATGCAGTAGAATTAGAAAAGGAAATCGATTATGAAATTTCTTGAATTAAATAAAAAACGTCATGCAACTAAGCATTTTATTGATAAACCGGTAGATCCTAAAGATGTGCGTACGGCTATCGAAATCGCAACCTTGGCCCCAAGTGCTCACAACAGCCAACCTTGGAAATTTGTGGTGGTTCGTGAGAAAAATGCTGAATTGGCAAAATTGGCTTATGGTTCGAACTTTGAACAGGTATCATCAGCACCTGTAACCATTGCTTTATTTACCGACACAGATTTGGCTAAACGTGCTCGTAAGATTGCCCGAGTTGGTGGTGCTAATAACTTTTCTGAAGAGCAACTTCAATATTTCATGAAGAATCTGCCTGCCGAGTTTGCGCGTTACAGTGAACAACAAGTCAGCGACTACCTAGCCCTCAATGCAGGTTTGGTTGCCATGAATTTGGTTCTGGCTCTGACAGACCAGGGAATCGGTTCTAACATTATTCTTGGTTTTGACAAATCAAAAGCCAATGAAGTTTTGGATATCGAAGACCGTTTCCGCCCAGAACTCTTGATTACAGTGGGTTACACAGACGAAAAATTGGAACCAAGTTACCGCTTGCCAGTAGATGAAATCATCGAGAAAAGATAGAAAGAAGAAAAAATGACAGCAATTGATTTTACAGCAGAAGTAGAAAAACGCAAAGAAGACCTCTTGGCTGACTTGTTTAGCCTTTTGGAAATCAACTCAGAACGTGATGACAGCAAGGCCGATGCTGAGCATCCATTTGGACCTGGGCCAGTAAAAGCCTTGGAAAAATTCCTTGAAATCGCAGACCGTGATGGCTATCCAACTAAAAATGTTGATAACTACGCAGGACATTTTGAGTTTGGTGAAGGAGAAGAAGTTCTCGGAATCTTTGCTCACATGGACGTGGTGCCAGCTGGTAGCGGTTGGGACACGGACCCTTATACACCAACTATCAAAGACGGTCGCCTTTATGCGCGTGGAGCTTCAGACGACAAGGGGCCTACAACAGCTTGTTACTATGGTTTGAAAATCATCAAAGAATTGGGACTTCCAACTTCTAAAAAAGTTCGTTTCATCGTCGGAACAGATGAAGAATCAGGTTGGGCAGACATGGACTACTACTTTGAACATGTAGGACTTGCGAAACCAGACTTTGGATTCTCACCAGATGCTGAATTCCCAATCATCAATGGTGAAAAAGGAAACATCACGGAATACCTCCACTTTGCAGGTGAAAATACAGGTGCAGCCCGTCTTCACAGCTTCACAGGTGGTTTGCGTGAAAACATGGTACCTGAATCAGCAACAGCAGTTGTTTCAGGTGACTTGGCTGACTTGCAAGCTAAACTAGATGCCTTTGTTGCAGAACACAAACTCAGAGGAGAACTCCAAGAAGAAAACGGCCAGTACAAGGTGACTGTGATTGGTAAATCAGCTCATGGTGCTATGCCTGCATCAGGTGTCAATGGTGCGACCTACCTTGCCCTTTTCCTCAGTCAGTTTGACTTTGCAGGACCTGCAAAAGACTACCTCGACATCGCTGGTAAGATTCTCTTGAACGACCATAAGGGTACAAATCTCAAGGTTGCTCATGTAGATGAAAAGATGGGTGCCCTTTCTATGAATGCCGGTGTCTTCCGCTTCGATGAAACAAGTGCTGACAATACGATTGCTCTTAACTTCCGTTATCCAAAAGGAACAAGCCCAGAGCAAATCAAGTCAATCCTTGAAAACTTGTCAGTTGCTTCTGTTAGCCTTTCTGAACACGGACACACCCCACACTATGTGCCAATGGAAGATCCGCTTGTGCAAACCTTGTTGAATGTCTATGAAAAACAAACTGGTCTTAAAGGTCACGAGCAAGTCATTGGTGGTGGAACCTTTGGTCGCTTGCTGGAACGTGGAGTTGCCTACGGTGCTATGTTCCCAGACTCAATTGATACCATGCACCAAGCCAATGAATTTATCGCCTTGGACGATCTCTTCCGAGCAGCAGCAATCTATGCAGAAGCTATTTATGAATTGATCAAATAAAACGATAGAAGTCTGAGATGTTATGCTTGGACTTCTTTTTGGAGGGAAAACAGATGTCTCAAATTGAAAGAATCAAGCAAGCCATTATGGCAGATCCACAGAATACCAGATATACCGAACGCGGAATAGAGCCACTCTTTGCAGCGCCAAAGACAGCTCGCATCAATATTGTCGGTCAGGCTCCTGGACTTAAAACACAAGAAGCAGGGATTTATTGGAAGGATAAGAGCGGCGATCGCTTGCGGGACTGGCTCGGCGTGGATGAAGATACTTTTTACAATTCAGGTTATTTTGCAGTTCTGCCAATGGATTTTTACTTTCCAGGACATGGCAAGTCGGGTGATCTTCCGCCTCGTAAAGGCTTTGCCGAAAAATGGCATCCGCAACTCTTGCAAGAGTTGCCCGATATCCAATTAACTCTCTTGATTGGGCAGTATGCCCAGGCCTATTATTTACATGAGAAAGTTAGTGGCAAGGTGACAGAGCGGGTAAAACATTACCAGAACTACTTACCAACCTATTTTCCACTAGTTCACCCCTCACCACGAAATCAAATCTGGATGGCTAAAAATCCTTGGTTTGAGTCAGAAGTAGTGCCAGATTTGAAAAAAAGAATTCAAAAGATTCTTGGAGAAACAAAATGAAAGAAATTACTTTTAACGATTTTTACCAGCTTTATCAAAATGAGCAACTTTCTCTAGTGGACGTGAGAGAAGTAGATGAGTTTGAGTCTCTTCATTTAGAAGGTGCTCGTAATTTACCTCTCAGTCAATTGGCTGATACTTATGAACAACTAGACAAAGACCAGCTTTACTACGTGATTTGTAAATCAGGAATGCGTTCAGCGCGTGCTTGTCAATTTCTCGCTGAACAGGGTTATGAGGTTATCAATGTCCAAGGTGGAATGACGGCCTTTGAAAATCTTTAAACCTATGTGGCGATAGACCCAAATCTTCCCTTGCTCGGTTCCAACTGAGTGAGGGATTTTGTTTTTAGATAATTCTTATTTTTAAAAATATTGAAAACATTCAATGATTAATTTTGGATACTTTTTTCAGAGTCTTAATCATGGTATACTAGGTCAGTATTTTAGAAATATGAAGGAGATTTTTATGGCTAAAAAAGGTGCCCTAACAGGCTTGCTCCTGTTTGGAATATTTTTTGGTGCGGGGAACTTGATCTTTCCGCCTTCTCTAGGTGCCCTATCTGGAGAACAGTTTCTTCCTGCCATCGCAGGTTTCGTCTTTTCAGGTGTCGGTATTGCCGTCTTGACACTTATTATTGGAACGCTAAACCCGAAAGGATACATTCACGAGATTTCTAAGAAAATCTCACCTTGGTTTGCGACTCTTTATCTTGCAGTCCTCTATCTATCAATTGGCCCCTTCTTTGCCATTCCGCGTACAGCCACAACAGCTTACGAAGTTGGGATTAGCCCCCTCTTATCCGAAGTAAACAAAGGTCTAGGATTGATTGTCTTTACCGTGCTTTACTTTGCAACGGCTTATTTAATCTCGCTCAATCCATCAAAAATCTTGGATCGAATCGGACGCATCTTAACGCCAGTCTTTGCTTTGTTGATCGTTATCTTGGTTGTACTAGGTGCCTTCAAATATGGTGGAACCAGCCCTCAAGCGGCTTCAGCTGCTTATCAAGCTTCTACCTTTGGTACAGGATTCCTAGAAGGTTATAATACCTTGGATGCCCTTGCTTCAGTTGCCTTCAGTGTGATTGCAGTTCAAACCTTGAAACAACTTGGATTTTCCAGTAAGAAAGAATACATTTCAACTATTTGGGTGGTTGGTATCGTTGTAGCTCTTGCCTTTAGCGCTCTTTATATCGGTTTAGGATTCCTTGGAAATCACTTCCCAGTACCAGTAGAAGCGATGAAGGGTGGAACACCAGGTGTTTATATCTTGTCGCAAGCAACTCAGGAAATCTTTGGTTCAACAGCTCAACTCTTCCTTGCTGTTATGGTAACCGTAACCTGCTTCACAACGACAGTTGGATTGATTGTGTCGACAGCAGAGTTCTTTAACGGACGTTTCCCACAAATCAGCTACAAGGTCTATGCCACTGCCTTTACCTTGATTGGATTTGCTATTGCAAATCTTGGTCTTGATGCAATCATTAAGTACTCAGTTCCAGTACTGGTAATCTTGTACCCAATCACCATCGCGATTGTGATGATTGTGATTGTGAATAAGTTTGTCGCCCTATCAAAACCAGGCATGCAGTTAACCATTGGGCTTGTTACAGCTATTGCTCTTGCAAGCGTCCTTGGAAGTTCCTTTAAGATTGAGTTTCTTGAAAATCTGATTAATGCCCTTCCGTTTGCGTCAGCCTCTCTTCCATGGCTAGTGCCAGCTATTATCGGAATCTTGCTTTCATTGGTTCTACCAAACAAACAAGAGAGTGATGTTTTTGAGATGGAATAAAAAAACCTTGGCATAAGCCGAGGTTTTTTATTTTTGTAAAAGACACTTAGTTAGTTTTTTCAGTATATCCAAGATCTTTTAACATTTTCTTAGAAGCAGTAAAGCTAACATAGTTACCTACGCCTGAGTATTCTTCTGGTAAGGCTTTTCTAAGTTCGTCAATACTTGCGACTGTGAAGTCGACTTCAGCATCTTGAACGACCTTTCCATCTTTGATTTTGATGCTATGAGTAACACCTTTAAGGCCTTGATATCCTTTATAAGTTTTTTCAACAAATGCTTTAAGAGTTTCAGCAGTAGTATCAAGAGCCTCTGGATCATAGACATTATGACCTGATTGTTTCAATACTTTGTCTCCATCTACAGTGTAGGTTAAAGTAGAATTAAAGCCAGTACGAGTATCATTTACAAAGGTCACAGTTTTTACTTCAGATTTGTTTTCTGTAGCTTGCTGGCTAGTAGATTCTACCTGAGTAGTTTCACTTTTTGCTGAGCTAGTTGATGAGGTTGTTGATTGTTTTGAACATCCCAATAAGATAGCTAATGGTAGAGCTATACAAAGAGTCATTTTAAAATATTTGTTCATGTCTTTTCCTTTCATAATCAAAGTATTTTGTATTATAACATGATTCTACTACAAAATCAACTAGACCTCCTCTCTCATCTGACTGGACATGACAATGAACAGAAACTAGTCAGATGATTAAAGTTTTGTCTCTATCTGTTTCAAATATCTTTTATCCTATGGCTTTATAAGGGTGTGAAGTTTTAAATGCACTTTTTATGGGATTGGGAGGAATCTATTGGACTCATCGGTTAGGGATGTAATAAAATACCCCAAGAGTTAGAGTTGTGTCTAACTTTTGGGGTGGACCTACACTAGTCTATATGAAATTTTAGGAGATTAGTTCGTCTTTTCTGTGAATCCCATTCCTTCTAGTGCTTTTTTAGAGTTTGAGAAGCTGACACGATTGCCGATACCAGAATATTCTTCAGGAAGTGCTTTTCTAAGTTCGCTAATGCTTGCAACTGAAAAGTCTACTTCGAGATCTTGAACAACTTTTCCATCTTTGATTTCAATCGTTTGTTTAACACCTTTGAGTCCATTATAACCTTTGTACTTTTCTTCGATAAAACTCTTGACATCTTCTGGAGTTGCACCAAGGATTTCAGGATCAGCAATGTTATGAGCTGATTGCTTGATAACATTGTCGCCGTCTACAGTATAAACCAAGGTAGAAGTGATTCCAGAATTGCTTTTGTTTACAAAGGTATGTGTTTTAGTTGTTTCTTTCTTTTCAGAAGATTGTTCAGTGCTTTGCTTGGTCTCGCTTGATTGAGCAGTTTTGTCTTCCTTGGCACTGTTATTAGTAGGTGCTGATGCCTGTTTAGAGCATCCTATTAAAATGAGCAAAGCAGCCGCAAGGGCAAGTGAGGTTTTAAAGTAAGATTTCATATCCTTTACTTTCCTTTCATAATCAAAGTATTTGTGTTATAACATGGATCCATAGTGAAATCAACTAGAAGGATAAGACCCTTTTCCAAAGGGATACGGCTAGAAAAGTGATATAATGGTAGGAAGAGGTGAAGAAATGAATCAAACTGTAAACTATATCAAAGAATTAACCGCTATTGCATCTCCAACGGGCTTTACTCGTGAGATTTCAGAATACCTAGTCCATACTTTAGAAGAGCTTGGTTACCAGCCGGTTCGTACAGCCAAGGGCGGTGTCAATGTGACCATCAAAGGTCAAAACGACGAAGAACATCGCTATGTAACTGCCCATGTGGACACACTTGGAGCCATTGTGCGTGCAGTCAAGCCAGATGGTCGTCTCAAATTGGACCGTATCGGTGGTTTTCCTTGGAACATGATTGAGGGAGAAAACTGTAATGTTCATGTGGCTAGTACAGGTAAAACGGTATCTGGAACGATCCTCATCCACCAGACATCTTGCCATGTCTACAAAGATGCAGGAACTGCAGAACGCACGCAGGACAATATGGAAGTGCGTTTGGACGAAAAAGTGACCAATGAAAAAGAAACCCGCGCCTTGGGCATTGAAGTTGGTGACTTCATTAGCTTTGATCCGCGAACAGTTGTGACGGAAACTGGTTTTATCAAGTCTCGCCACTTGGACGACAAAGTCAGCGCAGCAATTTTGCTCAATCTTCTTCGAGTTTATAAAGAAGAAGGAATTGACTTGCCGATGACGACACACTTTGCTTTTTCAGTCTTTGAAGAAGTGGGTCATGGTGCCAACTCAAATATTCCTAATCAGGTAGTAGAATATCTAGCTGTGGATATGGGAGCTATGGGCGATGACCAACAGACGGATGAGTACACAGTATCTATCTGTGTCAAGGACGCTTCAGGTCCCTATCACTATGACTTCCGTCAACATTTAGTAGCTTTGGCGAAAGAGCAAGATATTCCATTTAAGCTCGACATTTATCCATTTTACGGTTCAGATGCTTCAGCGGCTATGTCAGCAGGAGCAGAGGTCAAACATGCCCTCCTTGGAGCTGGTATTGAGTCCAGTCACTCTTACGAACGAACACACATTGATTCAGTAGTGGCGACTGAGCGTATGGTCGATGCTTATCTCAAGAGTGCATTGGTAGAGTAATATGTGCTTGATTTGTCAAAGAATTGAATGGATCAAGGCAGGGGAAAATCCC